>JBPCSC010000075.1:0-8001 GCA_051007495.1 Methylococcaceae bacterium
CTTCATAGCCACCGATTCTTTCAGTATGTAAAAGTTAGTGGCGTCTGAGGTAATACCCGGCGTAATTTCCCACATATTGCCATTCAGGTCAGCGACTCCGCACGCCTGTCCGTTGTGCGTCGTTAGGTTAAAGGGAGCACCGCTACCCGTTAGACCGCAGTAGCTATAACCATCCGTCGTATAGACTAATGTGGATCCACTGTCTATATCTGCAGCACTTAGATTACTATTATTATTGCCTCGTGGATAATTCTTAGCACTAGCAATGTCTGCTAAATCCGCCCATGCGCAATACGCGTTATAATTATTAGCTTTACACGCTTGTGCGTGCGCTAAACTCATATACGCCAATGCCTTAAACTGAAAGATGCTGCACGGGAAGAAATCCGCGCCGCGTGTTTTAGCAACAATAAAGGCACTTCCATAAATATTCGCTGGAGCTCCAGTTAATCCGCTAAACGGATTATGTGCGGAATAGCTAGACAAGGGTAGGCCGTTCTTAACCGATACGGCTATACCGGATGTATTGCTCCATTGATACTTATCAATAAAGAAACCTTCTTTCTCTACATTGTTATCGATGAAAGCTCTATGTAGGATATATCCTGCTGCATTTGCTGCTGCAGTATTGGCAAAACCAGAAGTCGCCGCATACACTACCTCAAGGCTGTTAGCGCCGTAAATAGAATATGGCGTGGATGAAGAATTGCCCCAACGGTAGTAGAATTTAGGAATCCAGCACATGACGCTAGTGGTACCACCACTGGTGTAATTATAATTGCCATAATTATCGCTGGTTATTTCGGTAGTTCCGGTCATGAGGCTAAAACCACTGGGCAGGGTGCCCGGGTATGTGCCTACACCAAATCCTTGCGTACCGGCAGTGGTTGGCGGCGTCACGTATGTAATTCCAGTTCCAAGGGCCATCACTATGTTAGAGTTAATGGTTATGCTGCCATTAGCTGTCAGTGCCTGGAGCTTATCTACACTGACCGATTCGGTGGGCGTTAATTCCTGGAATCCGGTAACATTACCGGATCCATCGTAGTATCCTTTAACAGGTATAAAGGCCATGAGTGGTTACCTCTAAGGTGAGAAGAGTGAAAATTAAGCGACTAAATAAACCGATGTGGAGACACCGTTGGACTTTATGAAGGGCATGTATCCCAATGCTACCGAAATAGAGGTAACGGTACCGTCCGACTTTATGAACGGGATACTGCTATTCGTGACAGAAATTGGGCTCGATGTGCCACTTGATTTAGAGAAAGACAATTTGCTTAATTCAATGACGGTCACTGGAACGGTACGGGTGGTGGTAATACCGTTTATGGTGGCATTCAGTGTAAAGCCATCGCTGCCTGCTGCAGCACCTGACTTAAGTATCGGGGCGGTGTATGTAAATGTCGCTGCAAACGTCGTCGGATTTACGGTAACGCCATTAGATACCGAGCCATTACCTACTTTCGATAGCGTATACGTAGTCCCTACGTCATAATTTTTCAAAGTATACGTGGTCGTTACGCCTCCATTCATGGTGGTATTACCTGACAAAGCAATACCGGCGCTGGTCAATCCAGGAAATTGAGCAGCCAAGGCTTTACCCGTAAGGCTGTCTTTCTTCAAATAGCCATTAGCGGTATTTAGTTCAGAAGACTTAATGGCATTCAAGCTGGTGGCGGCAGCCGTCGCAGAGGTCACCCCTAGACCACCCTGTGCTACTGGAATAATATCGGTGGGCTGTAATCCCAACGTCGAATCGCGTAAAGTACGCATTGTGGTACCTCTAAATAAAAGAGTAAAAAGCTCCTATTATAGTAGGAGTCCTATAGCATTATCACCCCACCGACGGCATAGTGCGTATGGCCCTAGGGCCATACGCACTATATGCGCCGTCTATTTATACAGCAATGGTACAGGCTTCGACAAAACGTTGTAAACGTTGCACCGCATCGTCATTTTTCAAATTAAACACGGGGATATTTAACCACCCGGCTAACACAATAGGCATTCCCGCATAGCCAGTCTGACTGGTCCGGTCTCGTCCATTTTCTACCCCGTCTTCTGTATACGTAATGAGAAACCGGACCGGGCTCTTCAAATCCCCACCATAGATTACCGCAGCATTGCGCGCATAAATCGCTTGCACTGAAGGTTTTAACCCTTCAAAATTAGGCTGTACCTTTTTAACCAGTTCCGTCGCATACGGATGCGTTCGTACAAACGTACTCTCTTTCTGATTAAAACCTTTCCAGGGTAAATGCAGCTCCTTATGCGACGCATAGCTTTCAAATACTTCTTCCAAACTCAAACCACCCCCGCCCGTCCGTAAGGTAAAGCCTGCGGCATCCAGCTTTTCTGCCATCTGGCTCCCCCACTCCAGCCACCGTGACGGTGTTTCTTTATTGCCGGCTACGGCATATGCTTGATAGACCACGCCGTGCGGTGGCTCTTTGGGCTTTGGGGTAAAGCGTTGTCCACCCCCATAGCCTTCCTTTCGTTCACCGTATGGCTTTTGATACCCGCCGTCATAGCGAGACTCGTCTCGCCGTCCTTCATCATACTCACTCATACTACCCTCTTAGGTCAATGCAGATTGAACATCGTAATGCGCCATACTGAGCACTACGCCATGGCGGGCTTTTAAGCTCGCCGTCAAAATAATGGAACTGATTTCAGTCACGGCATTACTCAGGCCCTGTGGGTTATCGGATAACCGCGACCCCATACAGGCTTTACACACCGTGTCTTTAAGGCTCTTGCAATACATGGGGCTGCGCACAATCACGGCTTGATCCAAATACGGGCCTGGGTCATCGGTAGGGGCTAGATAGACCCATCCATTGCCTTTCCGTATACTGCGCCCCAGCAATTGTTTTGCAGTGGCTTTTGTAAAAATCCGTTTCAAACCCCGCTGAGTCCCGCAATCTTCCTCCACGATGTTAAAGTTACCGATGGCCCGAAGCAAGATTTTAGCGGTAGTGCCCCCTTTCTCCGTTTCCTTAGCACGGACATAAGCTGCTGCCCGTGCATTGTTCATCAATGCCGTAAACTGCTGAGGGTCTTTAGGCCAGCCTTCATCCAGCGCATTGGGCACTACTGGCGCCATCCCGCCTTCCTCAAACCCGAGGTTAGACCCCATCGTCAGATACATATTCTTTCGAGCAATGTCTTTGACCTTGCCGCTCAATAGAATACCATTGCTCGGATCATCCTTCAGCCATTCTTCATCGTAGTCCTTTAATGCCTTTTCAAATGCCGCCAATACCGTAGGATCATTTAATTGATTCTCGTACTGTTTTAATAATTGTGCCTTAAAAGCATCTCGCCCTGCTGGAGCTACAATGTTTTTAGGCGTTGCAGCGTAGACACACAAAGGGGATAAGGCTTCCAGAAAAGCTAAATGTTTACTGAACGCCAACATCTCGTCTACATAAAAGACGGCATCGTCTCGTGCCTCCCCTGGCTTCGGCGTATCGCTCAACGTTTTTGCAATCGTTTCTTCAATCGCCCCTACCTTAATACGCCCGGTTATAAACGGATATTTCTTGCCGAATGCTTCAACCAGGCAAATCCAGTTGACGAGCAGATTACCCACTTGAGTGTTTACAGTGCCGGTGGCGTTTGGGCACCAAGTCTCATCAATCTCCACGCTTTCTTGAAACCGAAATAAAGCCTGTCCTGCGACACTGTCTTTAATAGGCTGTACGCTGCCATCCTCGGGGTTCACATAACGGTAGCCGGTAGGACTCTGTATGAGTCGATACGGGTAAGGGTCCTGTAAATAGTCTTCAGGGCCTTCCTGTATTAAAGATACTGCAGAAATGATCCAAGCCAGTTTACGGTAACACTTTGCTTGCAACGCTAATTTCAAATACTGCCAACGGTCCATGTCAGTGCTCCGGATAAAGGCGGTGCATGCGCTCAATCCAGGCCTGTAGGCCGCGCACTTGTGCATACAGCTCATGGCTGTTCCGCATCTCCTGGGCGTGTTGCTCTATCACTCCCGATAAAGTCGCCGGCCGTGTCAGCACAAAAACCTCGGGAGAAACAGGGGCTGCCATTAATGCCTCCGGTGCGTTCGGGTATTCAGGGATCCAGGCTGATGGCTTGATTGCTGTAGTTCCACAACCGTACAAAGTCATCAGGGATAGGGCAATCACGATCATGTTTCGCAGTGACATAAATAGGTACCTTTTTAATCAGCGTCTGAGCTTGTGTACGGACCGTCTTAATACGGTCGACGTACACGGTCTGAACGTCTGTCGACTCCTGAACAGCCAGTTCTTTTAATTTCTCGATTTGAGCACGGTGGAGGGCGGTTGCTTCGGCACGTCGTTGCGTCTCTGCCTCGACCCGTTGATAATAACTCCAAAAGCATACGGACATCACGATGGAGTAAAATAAGAGATAAGGCATCATCACCTCACGTAGATTCGGTATCATTGGTTTTAAAGCCTTCTTTAATAGACGTGGGTGGATTGCAGATACACTCTTCTTCTTTCCAAGCATCCTCAAATGCCAGACTGAGTTTTAATACTGCAATATCCACTTTCTGAATGGTATCTAAATCGTTGAGAAATAACGTATTGTACTTGCGGTACAATACCGTCATGGGGTCTTGATGCTCATCACACAGCATTAAAAGAGAGACGATATCTCGTGCCAATACCGTAGGGTCTTTTTCCCGCCACGGTAAACCAATTAGCCCTTTATAAACTACCAGTGGACGTCCCGGTAAAAAGCCGGATGCGGCTAACCGAATACCCAAACCGGTTTCAGGTGCCAATACCCGTTGCAGGCATTTTAACCGCCGTAGAATGAGTTCTTCATCCTGTACGGTCTGAGTCGACTCAATGACTTTCTTCTGTTCCTGTACGTACACAAATGTCCGCAGGTCATCCATAAACTCTTCATCAATCTCCATAATCTGGTCGATCAATTGCGACGTCGTCTGACTGGATAGGTACGCAATGATTTCTACCAATTGTTCTTCATCGCTCAGATCCGATTCGAGCCATCGGGCAATATCGCCATACTGTTCAAGGCCCTGTAAAGTATACAAGGCTTCTAACCAATCGTTGTATTGACCGATCGTCACCTCATCCCGCAATACGAGTTTATGCGCCATCATGACCCGTTTTAATTGCACCAGCACTAAACCAAGGACCGTATAATACCGCTCGATGGGTTCGCTGATATCGTCCGTCATCAATACGTTCATAATTTCATCTTCATGCGCAGTGACGTTATATTGGTCTAGTAACTTAAAACTTCGCATTAACTCTGCCATCAGTTCAGGCGGATATTGTTCTTTAATAAAATTCTCTATCAGGGGATCCATGCAATGACCTCAATCGGTAAAATATTGTTACGTTTACTTATCTATTAGCGAAGAAAGCGTTTGCCTTTTTCAACGCCATAGCATCTTTTAATTCCTTACTTTTTATAGGTACCCCCAATGCAGACTCCTACTGACCCTACTGACCTGTTTCCTTCATCGGCAATCGACTTTGATTGCGATGGCAACAGCTACACCGAAGACCTGGATGACCTGTATGGAGAAGTCCAGTCTGGCGCTGTCCCCGCCGAAGAAATTACCGAATCCCCCGAGGAAGTAGAAGCCCTCCTCGAACCCATTTGCTGGGAAGACCTGGATGACTTGTATGGCAGTATTGGTCAAGCTATTGCGGGCACTGCACAAAGTGTCCAACAATTATTGACCTTACCGGTTCAAAGCCTTGAAGCCCAACGGCAACATGAACTGGTGATTGCTGTCAACGGTCTTAATAAAGACCTGTGTCACTTTACAGATAAACTGGTGGCGGTCCATGAACAGCATCTGAACCATACGGGTGAAATCACCGAGCAAGACGACTATATTGAATACCTCAGTGTCGGTGATCAATACCGTATTATTGCCGAAGAATTTATGGCCATTACCGCACCCGCACTATTGACAATCGGCGAATGCACCGGCGAAGCCATAGAAATCCATGAGCAAAAAACCACACAAGCGGAAACCCCCCATGACCACACAGCATGATTCATCTCGCGTAGACCTCGACGAGATCCTTAGCGATACAGCACTACCGACTGTTAAAAGCACTGACTCCACCGTAACCGGCAGTCCGTCTATTAAAATCCACCCCAGCGATACTCCCGATATGTCCCCTGTTACTGTCACTGAAACACCGCCGGTGGGGGATACCCCGACCATGCAGGATACACCTGCCGCAGAATCCACCTTGCCTTTTAAGACGCAACAAGTCCTAGTCGAACAAGCGTGGACCGCTACCACCGAGTGGAAGGACGAGGCTGAGACTCTGAGCATGCCCAGTAACTTTGATCAAGCGGTGAGTCAGAATCTTCTGAATACACCAAAGATCAACTTGGTGGATAGTCCAGAAGGTCGTAAATGGGCAACCGTGTTGCAGGACGGTATTGACCTGACGGTAGCAGAAAATGGCTTTATCCCCAGTTTGGAACATAAAGACTCGGAGTGGCGTCAGTTTATTCCGTACAATGGGCAAGAACTCCGGGGCCGTCAACCCAATCTCGGGGGCGGTGCAGCCAATCAAGTCCTGACCGGTGAACGCGCCGTATTGCAAATTCTGACCCATGTGGGCAGTGGTTCAATCTTTCAAGTGCCGTTGTGGCATACAGGTATTTGGTTGACCCTGAAGCCGCCTATGGAAACTGAATTGGTAGAGCTGAACCGTATGCTCGTCTCTCAGAAAATTGAATTGGGTCGGTATACGTACGGTCTGGCTTTTTCAAACTCGATCGTCTACACGGTCGAGCACCTGATGGACTTTGCATTACGCCATGTGTACGACGCCTCGGTCAAATTAGACGTATCGGATACCCGAACCCTTAAAGACTTGATCTTGGCACAGGACATTCCTACCGTATTGTGGGGTCTGGCCTGTACGTTGTATCCGAAGGGTTTTCAATACCGTAGGGCGTGTATGCAAGATCCAGCAGCCTGCAACCATGTGGTAGAAGAACTCATGAATTTGCGTAAGCTGCTATGGACCAACCGGGCTGCATTAACCGAATGGCAACGCGCACACATGGCCAGTTGGCGCTCTGCCAGTAAAGACCTAGACAGTGTGAAAAAGTATCAGCAAGACATGTTGCAGCTGAATGACTTTACCGTTAAACTGCAAGAAGGTACGGAACAAGAGATGCGGATTGTTTTGAAATCCCCTACGGTGTCGGATTACATTGACTCAGGGTACCGTTGGGTCAATGGCATTGCAGACTTGGTGGATAAGGTATTGGCTTCGCAGAATAAAACAGGCGAACGAGAGAAACTCATTACCCAACACGTGCACGCCACTGCCATGCGACAGTACACGCACTGGATCCGCAGTATTGAGTTTGATCACCACATCGTTAACGGCGAAGAGATCCATCGGACTGTAGAGGATCGTGAAGCCATTGAGAAGGTCTGCGATGCATTGAGTGGTGATGACGGCATTAGAAATCACTTCTTGCAACAGGTCGCTGAGTACATTAATCAAAGCACTCAGGCCGTAGTGGGCATTCCGACGTACGATTGCCCTGCTTGTCAGGCAGCCCAAGAAAGCACACATAACCTGCCCCACCATCGAAATGTCATCCCGCTGGATGTGATCCAGACTTTTTTCGCTTTACTCACTCAACGCATCAGTCGGATCGTACAGCGCTGAGTGAGGCACCGCATATCGGTGATCCGGGGTTCAGCTACCGGGCCGATGGTCAGCGGATTGATGTAGAGGCTTTCTTATATAAGGCATTGATGCAACTGCCTGAATTAAATTCAGTCGACAGCCAGATGGTCATGCGGGATTTATACGAAAGTGAATTTCGTTTATTTGACCATTTATCGCCTCACCCAAAGAAACCTTTAGCGTCGGTAGCGATGCACCCACAGGAGGATATTAACAGTGGCAGCAGTCTGGTGATGGTCTGTTAGCTTTATGTGTAGGATCGAATTTTCGACAGCTTCCACTT
>JBPCSC010000076.1:0-1781 GCA_051007495.1 Methylococcaceae bacterium
GCACACCGCTTCAACCTGATGAGGCTTATTTCAAGGCGTTTATAGCCAAAGCAATTATTTACAGGGAGGTACACAGGATAACCCGTCCGCTTGTTTCCGCTTTTCTGGCGAATGTCACCGCTTATACCGTTTCACTGATTTCCAAATCATTTGGAGAACGATTTGACCTTGAACGGGTATGGAGGAAGCAGGGTATTTCAGACCAACTCGCAGATCAAATAAAAGTATGGGCCAGGGAAGTCAATGATAGTCTGCATCAAACAGCCAAGGGCAAAATGATATCTGAATGGGCAAAAGAAAAACCCAACCAGTCAGGATGTGTAGAAGCGGTATTCTCAAGAAAGTTTTTCGAACCACGGGATGACATTCCCGAAGTCCGCAAAAAATAACTCATGACCGATGTGGTTGATAGCCAGACCCGTAGTCGCATGATGTCCGGGATACGCGGGAAAAATACCGAACCCGAAATCGTGGTAAGACGCGCCCTGTTCAGGGCCGGGTTCCGATTCCGCCTGCACAGAAAGGATCTACCCGGTAAACCTGATATCGTCCTTCCAGGAAAACGGGTTGCGATTTTTGTGCATGGCTGCTTCTGGCATTTGCACGCAGGTTGTCCCTACGTCAAGTTGCCCTCAACCCGGCGTGAATTCTGGCAGGAAAAACTTCAGGGTAATGTGGAAAGGGATGCCAGGGTGCGGGTCGCCCTGATTGAAATGGGCTGGCGGGTTTTGATCCTGTGGGAATGTCTGACCCGTAACCGTGATGCGGCGGTCATGTTGCCCGAAATACTGGCGCAATGGATTAACGGTGAAGAACTTGCCGGTGAGATTTCCTTGCCTGAGAGGATTCAATGACCCGATGCACGATTTCCGCAATTTTTGCTGCCAGTAGAGGAGGAACGGCATTGCCTATCTGGGTATATTGCTGGGTTCTGTTTCCTTCAAAAAAATAGTTGTCCGGGAAAGTTTGCAGCCGTGCCGCCTCGCGCACGGTCAGGCTTCTGCATTGCGAAGGGTCGGGGTGAATATAGTAATGTCCATCCTTGGCAATATGGGCAACCACCGTGGTTGAGCAATCATTTTCGACCTGCACCCTGAATCGATCACTAAATGGTACTGATTCAGATGTTACATTTTCGTGCTTTGGCAATAACACTCCAGGGAAGTCCTGTAATTTGGGGGAATAACCGTATTTCCTGGCAAAACTGGATGCAAAAAAGTAACGGAACAGATCTGATCGCATGTGACTTCTGCTTTCATGCTGTATTACCCCGGCAATCCTTGAATCAAGATACCAGTTCCGGAGTTTTTCCGGCATGTGTTCCGGTGAATGTTTCCAGGGCATGAAAGCGGCTCCGGTCGATTCAGGTCTTGTAGTGTTATGTACCGAATTCTGTATTATCCCGGTCAGATCATCCCTTTGCTTTTGTAGTATCTGACCTGCCTCATGCAAGGCCGACACCCACGCATCAAGGGTATCCGGTTCCCTGGAAAGTCGGCTGCGCAGACGGGGAAGATCAGACAATACGTGAGCTACGGTAAGCTGATTTTCTTCGCATTGCAGGATCAGGTTTTCGGAATATGAGGCGACATCCGAACGTATACCAAAGAGAATAACCCTGTGTCTGGCCTGGGGAATGCCGAAGTTTTCGGATTCGATGATGAAATCATGAGGCGCAATGTGTTCAGTTTTTGTCACGACAAATGAGCGTATTTGATACGATAAATCTCCAGCCGGGCTGGAGAGATCATCAAGGATACGGTCAAAAATACGTGAGCCAC
>JBPCSC010000077.1:0-1616 GCA_051007495.1 Methylococcaceae bacterium
CCAGGCTTGGCTGACTGCCAGCCAGCGGCGCGACTGGCGTTACTGGCCACGCTATCAATCCCTGCTGGAAAGGAAAATGTCCATTCAGACAGTGGAGGCACTGGACAAGATAACTGACAACATTCTCGGGTTACTTGAAAACCCGCTTCGTGAGGGACACTGGGATCGGCGGGGCCTGGTGGTGGGTCACGTCCAGTCCGGCAAGACCGGCAACTATACTGGTCTGATCTGCAAGGCAGCGGATGCCGGCTACAAGATCATCATTGTGCTGGCCGGTCTTCACAATAATCTGAGATCACAGACCCAGATACGGCTTGAGGAAGGTTTTCTGGGTTACCAAACCCAGACCGAAACCATGGTATTGACCGGTGTGGGGGAGATCGATACCGATCCAGCAATCCGGCCCAATTGCGCGACAACCCGTGCTGAAAACGGTGACTTCAATACCAGAGTTGCCAACAATTACGCCATTACACCGGAACAGCGTCCATGGCTATTCGTGGTCAAGAAAAATAAAACCGTTTTGAAGCGTTTGCTGAAATGGATTGATGTTCATGTGGCCGACATGCAGAACAATAATGGACACCGGCAAGTATCAAGTTTCCCCCTGCTTCTGATCGATGATGAGGCGGATCACGCCTCGGTTGATACAGGGGAGCAATTGTTCAACGCGGATGGAACACCGGATATGGAGCACGAGCCAAGAGCGATTAACCGGCTTATCCGGCGGATATTGCATTCATTCACCAGAAAAGCCTACGTTGGTTACACCGCCACTCCGTTTGCCAACATATTCATCCATCGACAGGGGGAAACCGGCCTGGAAGGGCCGGATCTTTTCCCCCAGGCTTTCATCATCAATCTGCCTGCACCCTCGAATTACGTGGGGCCAACCCGTTTGTTCGGCTTTCGTTCGCATGATGGCCGCTCCGGTGCTCTTCCCTGTATACGCGAAGTTCATGACCATGTTGATGAGGAAGGCAATGGGGGCTGGATGCCTTTCAGACACAAAATCAGCCATATTCCCCTGCAGAACGGGAAAGATGAAGTTCCGCCATCATTAAGGGAAGCCGTCGCTTCCTTCATCCTGGCTTGCGCGGTCAGAAACCTGCGCGGACAAGAAAACAGGCATAGTTCAATGCTGATACATGTCACACGGTTTGTCGCCGTGCAAAAAGAGGTACACCGACAGGTTG
The DNA here is from genome assembly GCA_051007495.1 of Methylococcaceae bacterium. Taxonomy (GTDB): domain Bacteria; phylum Pseudomonadota; class Gammaproteobacteria; order Methylococcales; family Methylococcaceae; genus CAIVXW01. The sequence goes on from JBPCSC010000077.1 coordinate 1,197, forward strand.
AGGAACTCGTCAGGCGCTTCAAGCAACGCATTCAGCGTGGTTTTGACCCTGATCTGTTGCTGGAATGGAAAAACCTGTGGGAGCATGACTTCATTCCCGTAACCTGCCAGTCAGAACAGCTTCTATCCGGTTCCGGGGAAAATTTCCCGATTCCCGACTGGGAGGATATCGTTGCCATCCTGCCCTATATTCTTGCGGATATCAGTGTTCGTGCGATCAACGGTACGGCCAGGGATGCACTGGATTATGCGGACAATGAGACCATCGGACTCAAGGTCATTGCCATCGGTGGTGACAGGCTGGCGCGTGGCCTGACACTTGAGGGACTCTGCGTGAGTTATTTCGTCCGAACTTCAAGGATGTATGACACCCTGATGCAGATGGGGCGCTGGTTTGGCTATCGCCCCGGTTACATCGATC
>JBPCSC010000078.1:0-5054 GCA_051007495.1 Methylococcaceae bacterium
GACATACGCAGCACCGGCATCCGTAGCACCCGTATCTCTAGCATAGGCACCTATCAGTGCCGTATTGCCATCACTGCTCAGTGCGACCGAGTAGCCAAATAAATCATTCGCCGCAGCTGATAGACCACTGCCGGTACTGACTAAAAGCTGAGCTTGTTGTGCACTGGGTACAAAACTGCTCTTAGTCGTAAAGCTCCGCCCTACACTCCACGCCCCTACCGCTCCGCTACTACTCTTTATCCGTGCCCGATACCAATACGTCTTACTGACTACCAGTCCAGTGACCGTATAGCTGTTTTTATTCGTCGTACTCGCCACGAGACTAACAGCACCGTCTGCTGCAGTAAAGGTAGTCCAATTGTCAGTAGCCGGGTCACTGCTCGTGATTTGCCAATCCGTACTCGTGTGTGTATCACTGGCATACAGACCGATGCCTAATGGACTCGGATCGGTAAACGTCAGTGTCACGCTACTCCCCTGTCCCGTAATCCCATCTGTCGCCGGAGCAGTCCAGCTCGCAGGCCCATTCACTACGCTCGGCGTCACTGTAATATTTTGCGTGACTGCGCCGTGTCCGTCATTCAGCGTAATCGATGCAGTCGTCGCCGATGCCGTAGGGGTAAAGCTAATCGTGCTACCCGTGCGAGTCGGTGTCGCCGTCATATTCGTACCGGACACGGTATAGGTCGCAGTCGCATCGTAGCTATTGATCGTAATGCTCGATGCGACTCCCCCGTACACCGTACCCGCCGGTGACCCCATCGTAAATTCAGCCATCGTCGCCAGTGTAAATGGACTCGCTGCATCGTTCGACCAGGCAGAGTATTGTTCAGTTGCAGAGGCTGCGCCGCCCAATGTATAGCTGCAAACATAGCGGACTCGTACATAATACGGGGTCCCGTGGGCCAATGCCGTCGTTAATGTCATCGATGTCGCATTAGACGATTGCGTAATCGGCGTACCCGTATAGTTCGATGCAGTGTAAAACTCCCATTCACTCCGCAGTAAAGTCGTCCCAGACAAGGATTGTACTGCGCTGTATGCACTGCCCGCCAGTGTGGGCTTCTCTACCTGACCAGTCAGGTTAACGCCACTGTTAATAATCGGCTTACCGATCGTGCTTTGCGTCACCGAGGCCATCGCAATCTGACGACCGTCGACCCACAATCCGGCTGATGCATCCGTGCTGGGGTTAGGGTAATAGACAAAGGTCGCTGCATTGCCGGATACGGTGCCATTGTTAGCACTCAGTGTCCCGCCAGTCCATTTGACCGTACCGCCACCAAACGCACCGATGGTGTATGTGGTCGCGCTGTCCAGGTTGGTGATGGTGTACGTGTAGCCGGTCGTATTGCCGCCTACGACACTCGAAGGCCCTGAAACCAAAGCTTTCACCGGCATGGCGGGTACATCGGTTGCCGCTACTTTTAAGTCGGCGCCCAAACGAACGATGGATGAATCGCTATTTGCCACCAATCCTAAATTGGTTAAAGCACCGGTAGCAGTGGTAGCACCCGTACCGCCTTTTGCGATCGGGATGTTAATATTGACGATGACGCCTGTAGTGGGGTTAGAGATTGAACGACCCATGATACGCTCCTAGGTAATAGAATTAACGAAAATGACGTAAGCCGACACGGCCCACGATGTAATAAGCAGCGGCGCTCGGTGCAACGACTGGATCATAGAGGCAGCAGGCATCATGATAGGCGGATCGTGCTACGATAGGCGTCGGTGGGACATACGGGACGGGGGTATTGCCGTCATGCTGCAAGCGTCCTCCAATATTACCGACCCAAAAATACGTCTTTGGATCAATTTGCACCGATAGACTGTACAACGATTCAGCTGCCATGGTGATGGCATCGTTTTTATCGACCGGTAAAGGCGGGATGGGCGGGACCACCGGAATCGATCCACCGGTCCGCTGTATGCGTTTCGGCCGCTTATCACTATTACGGCCATCGATGTCGACCGTACTCTTTAATAAGGGCTGTACAATAAACAGACTCGTGCTGGTGATCTCACCCGTGTAGTACGGCGAGGGCATGCTGATCACACCCGGTACGGGATAGACCAGTGCAGGGGGTGGCGGTACGGGCGTATTGCCGGTATGTTGTCGACGCGTCCCGATGCGCTGACGTCGCCCGTCACTGACCTCTACCAATTTACGACCGTCACGGCCTTCATCTTGCACCCAGTAATAGTTTTGTGCAGTCGTAGCAATACCCGGCTCGTAGAATGAACCCGCTGCGAATACTTCTGCCGGTGATTTCACCGGAATCACAATCGGTGCGACATCCTCAATTACCACCATGTTAGAGGTGGCGACGACTCGACCCACCAGGCTATCTAAATGCAGTTGGATGGCAAATGCCTCATTATACTCAACGATACCATCGGTCACTACCTCGACATCAAAGGTCGCGGTATTGGCCTTTATGCCGACCATGCCACCAATCGCTTTGAAATCCAGGCTATTGCTACCCATGTACACGACCGTCCAATACACGACCGTATTATCCGCCACTAATGTCGTCGTGACGGTAAAGGTTACGCGGTAGCCTTCTAGCACACTCGCGGTACTGTGGGTTAAGCTATAGGTCGGGGTATCGACGGACCCCCCTCCGCCACTACCGCCCCCGCCGATGCCACCCATCGCGGCAATGGCGGCAATAAACATCTCGTGTGTCAGATACTTATTAACCGGAATACCTGCTTTGACTTCATCCAACGAGACGACGGCTAAATTACTAACGTCCCCTAACCCCACCTGGGCTTTTGTGACCCCGTGGGGGTTATTCACCAGACTCGCATGTCCCGCACTCACTGCGACGGCATCGTCTATTTTCGTATAGTAGGCCTGAATCTGTCCATCGACATAATCCAGCAAGGCTTCAAATGCCGGTACATTACTCAATACGATCGCACTGCGAATCCGCTCCAGTACTGAAACGATAGGTTCCCAACCGTATACCTCTGACAACACGTGCCGATGCATCGTCGGCGGATACATCAAAGGCTTATCTTCTACATTCTCCCAATCGACCGGCCGTGTGTCGTTGACGACGGCCTCGTAGAGCGTGCTGAGTACAGTAACATCATTCGTAAAATAGCCCCCGAGCACCTGATATTCGATACGAATATCGGCACTCACCGTGCTATCGACGATTAAAATCAGCGCACAAATTTCTTGTCCATATTGCATCGAGGCGTCTTGCAACAGCTCGACACAACGGTATTGCGTATTCCGCTGCAGCGGTACGCCGGTGTCATTGTCGTAGACCCGCAGACTGGCGGTATAATACGGTCCATACCGTGGAATGACGGCCCGCACCTTCTTGGGTGCGAGTGTATGGAGTTCGCCCTCGACCCGATTCGCCGGGTTACGACCGGTAGGGTCTAAGGGATAGGCAAATACGGTCGAAGACATAAATGCTCCTATCGTCGCCGTCTGTCATAAAAAACAGACCGCGTAAAAAGGTCAAGATGACAAAAGAGACCCGGAGGATACAGGCTCGCTCCAGGCGTAATCATACTATTTTTGGATACTGGCGTGCTAGGACTTTTATCTCCTTTTCACCGTTATGGCGACATAGTCTCCTCGGGCGTTAAAACCCGAGGAGACAGTAACCGCTTACCATTCCATATCGGTGGCAACGACCGAGATTGTTGGCATTTTGATGGACTGAATTGCTTGTTCGAGTTGCAGCGTCGTTGCATACTGCACGAGTGCCTCATGGATACTCGCCTCTAAACTCTGGAGGTCGCCTTTTTGGGCGACGGTCGCTAAAAGGTCCTGGATCGTCTGATTGACAGTCGAGATGTCGGCTTTCTGCTGTAACGCATCCGCCAAGCCATCAATGTCTGCGACACTGTGTCGATGGATGTGGTCGGCTTTGTTATTCAAAGCCTGCATAACGGCCAGACTAAGCGGCTTATCCAGATCAGCCGTATTATCGACGTGATCCAGCCCTAAAGCCGCAAGTGTCGGTAACGGAACTTGCCCCAACAACTCATTGATCGTGACTTTATAGTTTTGGCCATCATAGGCTAATAAAAGCCATTCTTCACCGTTGAGCTGTGGAGCTTTAATCTGATCTGAAATTTTACCGGCCATTACAGCCCCCTATCGTCAAGTCAGTTCAGAACCGAATAAGTTAAATGCAACATTAGCAGTGCTGGCAATGACATAGACTTTATCGCCGGTCGCCAACGTCCATCCTAGGGTCAGCCGAACACTCTTACGCGCATCTACCGCTTGGGTATAATGCGTGTAATGTTTATTCGCCAAGGTTTGCCCACTCGGTACGACGGCAATGCTGAATGTAGCCACCACGCCAGACGTATCTAAATTACACACGGTTAAGGTCGAACCAATGGTTTGCGCACTCGCCGGCACCGTGTACAACACGGTGCTGGTGCTGGCGGCAGGATTGGCTTGACCTAAGACTTTATTACTAGCTGGCATTATCGCCTCCTAAGAAAAGTAGAGGACTGATAGTTGCGGTGCTGTTTAAAACCAACGGCAAAATCGTACTGCCTGCGCTATCGCTAACATACATCTCAAACTTATTGGCATCGCGTACCACTAAGTAGAGTGCATCTGCAATATACGGGGCTGTAGGTACTGCCGTGACCTTATGAATGGTCATAAGCGCCATAATCGTGCCTCAGATTAAAATTACCAGCCTGCGGTAGCCAATTCGACCCCACGGGCCTTAACAAACAAGCTATTGAACTTCAGGTCGTTGTTGCCATCGACTGTAAGCAAATCCAATTGGGTTTTGTTAGCGTGGGTGTGTGAATTAGTAACCGCCGTGTCAATGTTAGCAGTCGATGAAGTCGGTGCACCGGAGGTGATCTGTGACCAAGCGATTGCAATAGGGGTTGTTGCTGCTGCCGTCAATTGACCTTGTGCGTTCACCGTGAAGGTCATGGCATTGCTGGCGGAGCCGTAGCTGCCGGCAGTCACAGCCGTGCTGGTGATCGAGAGGGTATTACCGGCTTTGCTCAGACCCGTGCCTGCCGTAACCTGTGCCAAGCCGTTAAAC
>JBPCSC010000079.1:0-10375 GCA_051007495.1 Methylococcaceae bacterium
GTATCAGATTAAAGTATTTGGTGGTGGGGATATGTTTCCCGGAGTGCGCAAAAAGAGCAGCATGAGAATTGGCGAACGCAATATCGAACAGGCTTTGGATTTGCTGGCAAAACTTCATTTGCCGGTATCCGCCCATCATCTCGGTGGGGAGGGGCATCGATCTTTGATATTCGACATCTGGAATGGCCACGTCTGGCTTAAACACGCCCCCAATAATGGGTAAGCATGATCAACCGACTCATGTCGGTTTATACTGATTTTAATTCGGGGCCAGACGGCGCGTGGGTAAGGTTTTATATTCAACGTACCGGCAATTCGGCCTCATTAAACAAGGCATCCAGTTCATGTTTTTCATGCCGTTCCAGAGCGGCATCTATTCGTTCACGGGTGAGATGAGGGGCGAAAGAGGCGATAAAATCGTACACAAAACCTCTGAGAAACATATCCCTTCTAAAGCCAATCCGGGTGGTGCTGGATTCAAATAAATGGCAGGCTTCTATGGCAACCAGATCCTTGTCTATCGTCGGGTCATAAGCCATGTGGGCCACAATACCCACCCCTAAGCCCAGGCGCACATAGGTTTTGATTACGTCGGCATCCACCGCAGTCAGAGCCAAACGTGGATGCAAGCCGGCCTCTTCAAAGGCTTTATCCAGTTGTGAACGACCGGTAAAACCAAATACGTAGGTCACAATAGGGTATTCCGCCAAGGTTTTGAGGGTGAGCGTGGTTTCTTTAGCCAATGGATGATCGTCTTTAACGACCACGCACCGGTTCCAGCGATAGCACGGCAGCATGACCAGATTATCGAATAACTCTATGGATTCGGTGGCAATAGCCAAATCCACCAACCCGCGAGAAGCCATGTCGGCAATTTGAGTCGGTGTGCCTTGCTGGATATTAAGCTTGACACCAGGATAACGCTGCATAAACCCTTGTATGACGGGTGGCAAAGCGTAGCGGGCCTGGGTGTGGGTGGTGGCTATACTCAGAGAACCTATTTGTTCATTATGGTATTCCTGAGCCATGTTTTTGATGTCCTGGATTTTACCCAATACTACACCGGCCAGGTTAATAATCTGCCGGCCCGCCTCAGTTATACCTATAAAGTGTTTGCCACTGCGAACAAATATGTCGATACCCAGTTCATCTTCCAGCATTCTGATCTGTTTGCTGATTCCCGATTGCGAGGTAAACAGTTTGTTGGCAGTCATGGAGACATTGAGTTCATATTGGGACACTTCCCAAATGTAGCGAAGCTGTTGTAATTTCATGGTTTGGCCGGGTGGAATGTTATTAACGGGGTTTTTTGCCGGCAGTCTGGTTGGGGCGGCTGATTTTTTTCTTTACCCTTATTTGTGGGGCGGTGGAATGAATGCTTGATCCGGTGCGGTTTCGCAGCCTGGATCCGGAACGCTGTGCGGGTATATTATCGGCCTGGTTTTTGGTATCCATTTCATCTTCAGGATTATCCCGGCGGAGTGCTTCACTATCTGAATCCTTGAGTATATACCGATGATAAACCCGTCCATCCGGGCTACGGCCTATGTGCAATACACTGCCGTGGTCTTCAAAATCGTCGTCTACGGGCAAGGTGTATTTGAGGTCTAGCGGCTTTCTGCGTAGCGGTTCTTTACTGAGTGGTGCGGGTTCTGCCGACAGAAAATCGCTTTCATAGCGGTCTGGTTCGAGTTTGTTATCCCGTTCGGCATTTCTCTGATGCAGCCAGTTTCTCAGTTCATTGATGCGGTCATCGCCATCCAGATCAGAGCGTGCGGGTATTTTCGGCGCAGCATGAACCGGGAACGCTACTGGTTCCACCGCTTTTTGGGGGGAAGATTGGACTGGCCGTTTACTGGTGGGTGGGGTCTTGGTTTTAGCCGGTTTAGCCTTGGAAGACGGCCTGGATGGGTGGGATGAGGTGTGCTTTTGCTGGCGGGCCAAGGCCGTATCAGGGTGTGCCAGCAGTATAGCCAAGGCTGTCAGAAGGATGGGAAACAGACGAAGTTCAGAGTGACCGGGTCGCATGAGCAAACGGATTCAACGAAAAATTAAGTGTAAAAAAGCCAGATTTGGGCGATGTTTCAGTAGATATCGCAACGTATTATTATGCTCGCCCGTCCTGAAAAATTGATGGCAGAACGGTAGAATCTGCAGCCTGCCAACCCACACAACCACAAGCACGCCATGTATCAAGGTACTTTGTACATCGTTTCGGCCCCATCAGGTGCCGGCAAAACCAGCCTGGTTCGGGCACTGGGACACCGCCTGACCGACCTGGTCATTTCAGTGTCGCATACCACCCGGCCCGAACGTCCGGGCGAGGTGAACGGACGCGAATATTTTTTCGTCGATCCGCCGCAATTTCAGAACATGATCGACAACGATGCGTTTTTGGAATACGCCCAGGTGTTTGACAACTGTTACGGCACGGCCCGGGCCACGGTAGAACACTCGCTGGCCATTGGCCGCGATGTGCTGCTGGAAATCGACTGGCAAGGTGCCCGGCAAATACGTCAGGCCATGCCGGCGTGCCATTCCATATTCATTCTGCCGCCCTCACGCCAGGCTCTGGAAGAACGTCTGACCGGGCGCGGTCAGGATCAGCCTGAGGTCATAGCCCGGCGTATGCAGTCGGCTATTTCTGAAAGTACGCATTATGCCGAATATGATTACCTTGTAGTTAATGATGATTTTGACTTGGCATTAGATGCCCTCCGCGCCATCATACTCGGCAACCGTCATCAACTGGCTCAGCAGGCCAGAGTACACCAGTCACTCATCAACAGTTTGTTGAGCGGCTAAATTTCGTTTTTTTACCTCCCACCTTTAAGAGATTCCACCATGTCCTGCAAAATTGGCCCGGTTCTTTTGTGCTTTGTGTCGTTACTGTCGGCCTGCGCCAGTCCACAGCCACCTCGAGTGGATCAATGGACACCTGGCCCGCTCCTTTCCACCCAGCCTGCTTTCATACGGGTGTCGGGTCACGGCACTGTGCGCCCTGACAGCGGATTGACCGTTAGCCAGATGAAACTATTGGCACAACGGGCGGCCCGCCTGGATGCCTACCGACTGATCACCGAGCACGTTTACGGGCTTAAACTCACCGGCAATACCACAGTAGCGGATATGGTGACTAAAAGTGATGTTATTAAGAGTTACGTCACAGGATACATCAGGGGTGCCCGGGAAGTGAGTATGTTGCCCGTAGGGACTGACGAGTTTACTTTTGAGGCCGTAATGGAAGTTAAAATAGACCAGGCTTTTTTTGATTACTGTTATTACAACGCCAGACCGGTATATACCGGCAACAGCAGCACTAACGAGGGCAGTTGTGCCTCAGGTAGTAATGAAGCCGGCTGTGAAACCCAGGATCGTTACTTTTACATGAGTCGTTAAACCATGCGTAGACTGATCGGTAGGGCAGGTTTGCTTTTAGGGGTAACAGGTGTTCTGTTAACCCAGATGCCCCACGCCGCCCCCATAGTCATAGACGGCAAAGGTGAAATCGTCCAGGATGGCAGTGTGGGCGTGTCACGAAATCTGGCCATTCAGGATGCCGAAAGAAAGGCCTTGCAACAACAAGGCGTACAGATAGAAAGTTATGATTCGGGTGGGTTTTCCAGTATGCAAACCGGTACTTCCGGTCAGTTGGGGGAAACCACCCTGTTACAGGAAGGCCGTCAGGGCGATGCGTACCGTGTCAGGGCTTTGGTGAATGCCAAAAAGAAACGCGCCTGTGATCCTCTAGGGTATCGCAAGAAAATAGCCGTAACGGCCTTTCCGGCCCTGCATGCCCGCCATGTGACTGACCTGGGCAATATACGGGTGGCTTACCCGCAGGAATTAAGCCGAATACTCGAAGGCAACCGACAGTTTCTGGTGCGTCACGCACCCGACCGCAATATCTATGAAAACCCCGCCCTGGCTCCCGAATTCAATCGGTACGGAGATACCGCCGAATTCAGACAAATGGCTGAAACCATGGACGTGCAGTTTGTCGTGGCCGGTGTTATTAGTGATATGGAGTATTTAATTACCTCGGAACGTGGCCCCTGGAATATCTTTTATGAGGTATTCGATATTCCCCCCATGACACGTCACATCAGCATCGACACTTACCTGTACGATGGTTTGTCCGGGGCCATGCTGGATCAAAACCGTTATGAAGATACGGTGGAAGGTTCAGATGTTTATTTTGGTTCCGGCATCAGTATCACCGCTGAAAAGTTCAAGCAGTCTGCCTACGGCCAGGCCGTACAGCGTATACTCTACAAACAGGCCAACGACATCGCCGAAAAACTCCGTTGCCTGCCCTTGGCCGAGCGCGTAATAAAAATCAGTGAAGGAAATATCTACATGAACGCCGGTACTCAATCCAACGTGCGGGTTGGAGATAGTTTTATTGTGTACCATGGATTAAACGACATACCCAATCAGGTGTATTATGGAAACCGTGTTCTGGGCGGCGTGGAAGAGCCTAAGGCCACACTCACCATCAAACAAGTACAACCCAATTTCTCCGTAGGCTACCTGGACGTTCCCGCCCAGAGTATCAGCTCATACGACATCATCCGTTCCTGGTAACTTATCCGTATGTGTATACACTCATTTTTGAAACCGCTATCGCTTTGGCTTGTTCTGGCTGTCTGCATACTCCACCCGGCCTGGGCCAGGAGTACCCACCCGCACACGAACAAAACCCACGACAACACCCGGCACCAAGCCTTGAATACAGCCCAGTTGGCGTGCAGAGTGGCTATTTCACCCAGGGAAGACCGTGAAATCATCATACTCAAACTGCAACAACGCATGGATTGCCTGGAAACCAGGCTGGATGAATTAAACCGCGAAGTAACCGTGTTGCGTTCACATTAATACGAAATGAATACACTATTGTCCAACGCCCGTGTTCCCTTGTTGGGTTTTGCCGCTGCCAGTGGTACGGGTAAAACCACTTTACTGAAACACCTTATTCCCCTGTTAAAACAGCGGGGGTACAGGGTAGGGCTTATAAAACGCAGCCACCATGATTTTGAAATCGACTATCCCGGCAAAGACAGCCATGAACTGCGCATGGCCGGTGCCAGTCCGGTGATGCTGAGTGCTTCAACCCGGCGTGCACTGATTACCGAACACACTAAGGAACGAACCTGTACACTGAATGAAGAACTGGCTTTTTTTGATCAGTCCGAAGTGGATTTAATACTGGTGGAAGGGTTTAAAAAAGAACCCTTCCCGAAAATCGAGATTTGTCGCCTGGAATGTGGACAACCCAGGCTTTATCTTGATGATCCCTATATGATCGCCGTAGCGATTGATCAACCGGTCAGCCTGTCATCTCCCATACCCCTGCTGGATTTGAACAATCCTGAATCCATAGTTTCTTTCATACTGAGCACCTGCTCAATTACTCCCCCAACCGATTGCTGAAATAAACCCATGTGGTACGAAAACGTCATAGAAAACCTGAGTGGTTCCCAACTCATTAACGATTCCAAAACCCCATCCGGCAGGGTACATGTGGGTTCCCTGCGTGGTGTGCTGATACATGATGCCGTGTTTCGGGCACTCAAGGATCACGGCGTGGAAACCCGTTATACCTACGGCATAGACGACTATGACCCCCTGGACGGTTTACCCGCAGATGCCGGCCCTGAAATCCGTCAGTATATGGGGTTTCCATTATGTCAGGTTCCTGCTCCTGAAGGATCAACGGCCACCGACCTGGCCGATCATTATATTTCCGAGTTTCTCGGCATATTTTCCGAACTGGGCGTAGGGGCCGAGATTTACCGGATGCGGGATGTATACCGATCGGGGCGTTTTAATGAAGCCATAGACCAGATACTCCGTCGTGCCGATGTGGTCAGGCAGGTTTATGCGGATGTCAGTAAAGCCATACGTCCTGATGACTGGCATCCTTTTCAGGTGGTATGTGAGCAATGCGGGAAAATCGGCACCACCGAGGTAACGGCTTACGATGGCCAGGAAGTGACTTATCACTGCCGCAAGCATCTGGTGAAATGGGCCGAAGGCTGTGGTTATACGGGCAAGGTATCGCCTTTTGACGGACGCGGAAAATTACCCTGGAAACTGGAATGGACGGCTAAATGGTTTAGTTTTGGAATTACTATGGAAGGGGCCGGCAAGGATCATTGCACCAAAGGAGGTTCGCGTGATGTGGCCGAGGCGTGTCTCAAGGCGATATTCGGCACCCGCCCGCCACTGAATATACCTTATGAGTTTTTCCTGGTCAGTGGTGCCAAAATGAGTTCTTCCAGGGGAGTAGGCACGGCGGCACGGGAAATCGCCCATTTCCTGCCGCCTGAAATCCTCAGGTTTTTGATGATTAATACCCCGCCCAAGCGTACCGTCAATTTCTCCACCGATTTTGATTACATCGTTAAATTATTCAACGAACATGATCGTCTGGTGGAATCAGTAGTTTCCGGTAAAGCCCAGGCCGGTCAAATCAAAACCTTGCAGATAGTAGAAGTCGACGGCACGCACACGGCTTATCACCCTGTGGGGTTTCAATTACTCACCGCACTTTTGCAGTTACCTCATCTGGATATAGAGCAGGAAATCGGCAAGCGTGTGGTCGGGGGGCTTTCTGCTGAAGATCAGGCTATTTTGCAGCGTCGACTGAAGGCGGCCCGTTATTGGCTGGATACCTATGCTTCGGAATCCGACCGGGTGGTATTGCAGGAAACCCTGCCCGAATCCACCAGTACCCTTAGCCATACCCAGAGAGCCTTTTTGTCGTTATTGGGGAAACGGTTTCCTGCCGCAAGTCTCACCGATGACGGATACCAGACGTTTGTGTTTGATACCGCCCGATTGACACCGATTAATCAGAAAGAGGCTTTTGCTGCCATTTACCGGGTGATACTGGATCAGGATAAAGGCCCTAAAGCCGGTTCCCTGTTTGTATTTCTGGCCAGGGAGTTTCTGGTGCGCCGTTTCAGCGAAGTGACTTATAACACGCGCCAGTTCTGGCAGGAATCCGCCTTGACCCAACAGGCCGCCGCAGTTTGGTTAACCGAACATGAAGCCGGAATAGTGGCCTGCACCGCCTCAAAACAACTGGATCAAACCGAGGCACAGGCTTTGGGCGTACTGGAAATGAATATAGAACTGGATGACGGAAAAAACCACTGCCTGAGGGTATTGTTTTCCGATGTAAACAGCATTGCCGAACTGCACACGCAAATACGTGAATGGAGCCAAACCTTAACCCTGAAAACAGTCGCGTCAGCAGTATCAGACATCGGTCTGGTCGTGCGGCATACATGAATGCAGAACCCCGCCTTTACCAACTTCCCTTAACCTCATACCCTAACTGCCGTATGGATTCGGCTACCGCCTCGATTTCATCTGGCGGTAGTCGGGTCAGGCGGGGGGCTTCTGCCTGCATGGACGGTCTGGCCAAACCATACAGTAATACGCCTTCCAGAATAATTCCCTGACGTTTTATATCGCTTAGAAAATCCAGATAGTGTTTGATCAGGGCAGAATCGGGTTTTAGAGTGCCTTCGCCAAACAAACAGGTTTGCAGGCGTGTGCGGCATAAGCGGGTAACGATCTCCAGGCGGTGTTTAATCGTATCCGGGGTGATATGTACCTGGTTAATGCGGCGTATCTCTTCGGTAGTGGCGGCGTCCAGTTTGAACCAGACTTCCCCCCCCATGGCCGCCAGAGTGCTTAATCCGGCCTGAACCGGGTCCTGACCTACACCACCGCCGTTGGTAATCAATACCTTGTTCACTGTGGACGGCACACGCTGGTCAATAATGACTTCAGCAATCAGTTCCATTACGGCGGCAAATTCATCCGATACGGTAGATTCGCCATTACCCGAGAGGGCGATATCGCGGATTATCCTTTGTGTGGTATCCACCTCATGCCGCTCGAAAAAATCTCCACTCAAGCATTCGTGCAGCAGGCTGGTTAATTCGGCGCGGAGTTGATCCAGATTGACCGGTTCCGGTTGGCCGCGCACTAAATTGGGTACCTGACAATAAATGCATCGCCAGTTACACGCATGGTTGGTATTAAGATTAATACCTATGGAAAGCCCCCCGGCCCTGCGGGAAATAACCGGATAAACATACTTTAGGCCCGCGCTGTCGCGGCTGTGGTTTTCGGTGCTTAACATGGTGTGTGTGCCTTTATATTATTCGCCAGAATGCGGGCAGCCTGCTCAGGATCAGCCTGACCAAACACCGCGTCGATCACGGCCAGATGTGTGGCCCCGGCGGTGACTATCGTGGCCGCGTTAGAGGCTGTAATGCCGCCTATGGCCACTACAGGAATATGCAGTCGGTCACGGGCCAGTGTCAGGGTTTCGAGTCGGGCGGTCGGTGCATTGGGTTTGCTGACAGACGTAAAAAACCGCCCGAAGGCCACATAACTGGCTCCCTCCGCTTCGGCGTTGATAGCCCGACCCAGATCGTCATAACAGGAAACGCCGATGATGGCTTCATCTCCCAAATACGAGCGTGCCACCTTGAGCGAGACATCGTCCCGCCCCAGATGTACACCGTCAGACCCTATGCGTTCAGCCAATGACACATCGTCATTGATGATGAGCGGCACGCTGAATGTGCGACATAAGGCTAATAAATCGACCGCCAGTGCCGGATTCAGCGACGGCTTGGCCCGGTATTGAACCACCACCGCACCGCCACGCAGGGCCGCTTCAACGGCGTGCAGACAAGCCTCGACATCGCTTGAGTCGTCACGGGTGATGACGTACAGGCCACGGTGGGGAAATGGAGACAGAGGATGATGATTCATGTGATGGCTGCACTGGTTTTGGTCATGTCACAAAAAAAACCTTACGGTTTGCTATGATTCAGGGATGTGAATCTCGCAGACCCGGTATGGATTAGGTGTAGAGGATCGCAAGGAGAGGCGACACGATTTCCGCGTAGACGCATCCTCATCAGCTTGTGATGATGCGTCAATTCTAAATGATCAACCCCATCCACTTTAATTTTAGGAGACCCCCATGAGCGTAAACCCCATAGACACGTTTCAACTCGAAGCCGACGAACTACACAAGATTGAGGCGTACTGGCGTGCGTGCAATTATCTGGCAGCCGGCATGATTTATCTGCGTGACAACCCTTTGCTCAAAGAACCGCTGAAACTGGAGCACATTAAAAATCGCTTGCTCGGACACTGGGGCAGCAGCCCCGGGCTTAGCTTCACCTACATACACCTGAACCGTCTGGTGGTGAAATATGGCCTTGAAGCCATTTTTCTGGCAGGGCCCGGTCACGGTGCGCCGGGTGTGCTGGCTCCGGTTTACCTGGAAGGCACTTATTCCGAAGTCTATCCCAACAAGGGCCAGGACGAGGAAGGCATGCGCCAGTTCTTCAAGGAGTTTTCATTTCCCGGTGGGATAGGCAGCCACTGCACCCCGGAACTACCCGGTTCCATTCATGAAGGCGGTGAACTGGGCTACAGTATTTCTCACGCCTTCGGGGCGGCATTCGACAACCCCGATCTGCTGGTGGCCGTCGTCGTCGGTGACGGTGAAGCCGAAACCGCTGCTCTGGCCACGTCGTGGCATTCCAATAAATTCCTCAATCCCATACGTGATGGCGCGGTGCTGCCCATACTCAATCTGAACGGATACAAAATCAACAACCCCACGTTGCTGTCCCGAATCTCACATGAGGAACTGGAAAACCTGTTTATCGGCTACGGCTGGACACCTTATTTTGTGGAAGGCTCGGATCATGAGTCCATGCATCAACGTATGGCGGCGGTACTGGAGCAGTGCGTGAGTGAAATCCGCAGTGTTCAACAAGAGGCCCGCCGCACCGGGCAAGCGGTGCGTCCACGCTGGCCCATGATTGTGCTGCGTAGCCCCAAAGGCTGGACTGGTCCGGCTGAAGTCAACGGCCACAAGGTGGAAGGTTACTGGCGTTCGCATCAGGTGCCTTTGTCTGGCTTGAAGGAGCACCCTGAACACTTGAAACAACTGGAAGCCTGGCTGAAAAGCTACCGACCTGAAGAATTATTCGATGAACAAGGCACCTTGAAACCCGAATTGGCCGAACTGGCTCCCAAAGGGCCGCGCCGCATGAGTGCCAACCCGCATGCCAATGGTGGCTTGCTCAGAAAAGCCCTGAGAATGCCGGATTTCCGTAGCTATGCGGTTGATGTTACTCACCCCGGCGGGGCTGAAGCCGAGAATACCCGACCTTTAGGGCAATTTCTCAGAGACATCATGTCGCTCAACATGAAAAACTTCCGGGTGTTCGGGCCGGATGAAAATACCTCCAACAAGCTTGATGACATTTATCAGGTCAGCAAGAAAACCTGGCTGGCTGATTACCTGCCGGAAGATGCCGACGGC
>JBPCSC010000080.1:0-13103 GCA_051007495.1 Methylococcaceae bacterium
CCAAGTCATGATCGTCTTGGGAGCAAGGCCATTGGAGTAAGGCCATCCTGGCTTTGGGAGGGCGAGACGCCCTCGCTCCCAGAGCGCGGTCGGGGTACGGGAATTGGGAAACGCTGATCGGCATAAGCAACAGGATGCCCCTGATCTGCTCGACGGGCCAGCCGGCTTCCCGCAGCGCGGCTTCTATTTCCGGGCGTGGGGTGTTCCGTTCCAGACATTTTTCGACAAATACTTCCAGTCGCTTATCAATAGGCATGGGTTTGGGTTCCTGTGCGTTTCATTCTGAAAAACGTGTTCAACATCTCGCTACATTCCTCAGCCATGATCCCGCCTTGGTATTCGACACGATGGTTGAGAAATTCGGCTTCGGCCAGTTGCAGGGCACTGACCACTGCACCACGCTCAGGATCATCTGCCCCGAATACCAGCCGTTTTATGCGGGCGTGTACCAAGGCGGTCATGCACATGGCGCAGGGTTCCAGCGTGACGTAGAGGGTCGTATCGGGTAAGCGGTAATTTCTGAGAGCGGTACCGGCGCGGCGCGTTACCAGCAAAGCCCCGACGGGCACTTCTCCTTGTGCCTCGGCTTGACGAGCAAGACGCAACGCCTCCTGTATCCAGTATTGGTAGGGGAGGGAGCGAGATTTCGGTGGTGTGGGAGGGAAGCCAGAACAGCTACGCCGTAGCGTTTCAGGCTTATTCCCATTCAATGGTAGCAGGGGGTTTGCCGGATATGTCGTAGGTGACTCTGGAAATACCGGGAACTTCATTGATGATGCGGCGCGAAACCAGATCAAGAAATTCATAGGGCAAATGTGCCCAGCGGGCGGTCATGAAGTCGATGGTTTCTACCGCTCTGAGTGCAATAACGTAATCGTAACGGCGGCCATCGCCCATCACTCCCACCGACTTCACTGGCAGAAAAACGGCGAACGCCTGACTCACCTTGTCGTAAAGCGCGTGTCGGTAGAGTTCCTCTATGAAAATGGCATCGGCCTGACGCAGTAAATCGGCGTAGGCTTTTTTGACTTCTCCCAGAATACGTACACCCAGGCCAGGGCCGGGGAAGGGGTGACGGTAGACCATTTCCGAGGGAAGACCGAGTTCTACCCCCATTTGCCTGACCTCATCCTTGAATAATTCCCGCAAGGGTTCCAGCAGCTTGAGGTTCATCTGTTCCGGGAGGCCTCCCACATTGTGATGCGATTTGATGACGTGCGCCTTGCCGGTTTTGGAACCGGCGGATTCAATCACATCGGGGTAAATCGTACCTTGCGCCAGCCAATGAGCATCGGTAATTTTGGCGGCTTCTTCTTCAAAAATGTCTACGAACAGCCCGCCTATCCGTTTGCGTTTTTGTTCTGGATCGCTGATCCCGCAAAGTGCGTCAAGAAAGCGGGCCTCTGCGTTGACTCTGATGACCTGCATACCGAGGTGTCGGGCAAAGGTGTTCATGACCTGGTCGCCTTCGTTTAATCTCAGTAGGCCGGTATCGACGAACACGCACGTTAATTGGTCGCCTATCGCTTTGTGCAATAAGGCTGCAACCACTGAGGAATCCACTCCACCGGACAAACCCAAAATAACCCGCTCGTTTCCTACCCGCTGCCTAAGATGTGTCAGGCTTTCTTCAATGATGTTGTGGGTGTTCCACAGGGCCGCACACGCGCAGATGTCAGTGAGAAAACGTTGGATGATGCGACTGCCTTGGCGGGTGTGGGTGACTTCCGGGTGAAATTGCAGGCCGTAAAATCCCCGAGACTCATCGGCCATGCCGACGATAGGGGCGGTTTCGGTGGAGGCGATGAGCTTGAACCCCGGAGGCAGTGTGGTCACTTGATCGCCGTGGCTCATCCATACATCCAGAAAACCATAGCCTTCAGGGGACGTGCGATCTTCAATGTCTGTCAGTAAGCGGGAATGGCCATGGGCTCTGACTTCGGCATAGCCAAATTCCCGGTGAGGGCAACTGGCTACCGCGCCACCGAGTTGCTCCGCCATGGTTTGCATGCCATAGCAGATGCCGAGTACCGGCACACCCAGTGCGAATACCTCAGAGGGAGCGCGAGGGGTGTCGTGGGCCGTGACGGATTCCGGGCCACCGGACAGGATGATGCCGCGTGGGGCATAGTCACGCAGGTAGGCTGGGTCACAGTCGTAGGGGTGAATTTCGCAATAAACGCCGTGCTCTCTGACTCTTCTGGCAATCAGTTGGGTGTATTGGGAGCCGAAGTCGAGAATCAGGATTCTATCGGAATGAATGTTTGGCATGGTGTTGGTCGGAATTGAGCTGGATGGAGCGGGTGGGGTATTCCGGTGGGGCGGTGGAATTCCCTTGCCGTATAGAGGATGGAGAGGCCGTTCATGTGCCGGCCTGGCCTCTTCCGATTTGAGGCCATTAACTGTGGAGTCGAGCCGACTCACCCGGACGGCATCCCCATAATCAGAGGGGAGCGCAGTGCCGGCAGGTGGGGGGAATGAGGCTCGGACGGATCGCTATAAGGGGTTTAATCTACCGAATAATTAGGGGCTTCTTTGGTGATGGACACATCATGCACATGGCTTTCTCGCATTCCGGCGGTAGTCACCCGCACAAAGCAGGCTTTTTCTCGCATTTCCTGGATGGTGGCGCAACCGGTATATCCCATGGCAGAACGTACGCCACCCACCAGTTGGTGCAGTATGGCGATCAGGCTGCCCTTGTAAGGAACCCGCCCTTCTATGCCCTCAGGAACCAGCTTTTCGGCTTCGGCGGTTTCCTGGAAGTAACGGTCGCTGGAACCTTGCTGCTGAGCCATAGCCCCCAAGGAACCCATGCCTCGGTAACTTTTATAGGAGCGGCCCTGGTACAACTCGACCTCGCCCGGTGCTTCTTCGGTGCCGGCAAACAGACCACCCAGCATGACTGTGCAGGCACCGGCCGCCAGTGCCTTGGCGACATCGCCAGAGTAGCGTATGCCGCCATCGGCGATGATGGGGACACCGGTTCCGGCCAATGCCAGAGCCACGTTGGATACGGCGGTGATTTGCGGGATGCCCACTCCGGCCACAATACGGGTGGTGCAGATCGAACCCGGCCCTATTCCCACTTTAACCGCATCAGCACCGGCGGCGACCAGTGCCCGAGCGGCTTCTCCGGTGGCGATATTGCCGCCTATCACTTGCAAATGAGGGAAGTTACGCTTGACCCAGTTCACCTTGTCCAACACCCCTTGGGAATGACCGTGAGCGGTGTCTACCACGATGACATCTGCACCGGCTTCAGCCAGCGCGGCTACCCGTTCCTCGGTGCCAGTACCTGTGCCCACCGCAGCACCGACCCGTAGCCGTTCCTGTTCGTCCTTGCAGGCTTGGGGGTAGTCTTTGGATTTTTGAATGTCCTTGACGGTGATCAGGCCACGCAACTGGAACGCATCATTCACCACCAGAATTTTTTCAATCCTGTGGGCGTGCAGCAAACAGATGGCTTCTTCCTTACTGGCACCCTCGCGTATGGTGATGAGCTTATCTTTGGCGGTCATGGCGACCGTAACCGGTTCATCGTAGCGGGTTTCGAAGCGCAGATCACGGCTGGTGACGATGCCCACCAATTCACCTTGGTCGACCACCGGTACGCCGGAAATCCGGCGGGAGCGGGTGAGTTCCATGACTTCCCGTATGGTTGCTGAGGGGGCTACGGTGATGGGTTCCTTGATGACTCCGCTTTCATACTTTTTGACACAGTGAACTTCGTAGGCTTGATGTTCGATCGACATATTTTTGTGAATGATGCCGATGCCGCCTTCCTGAGCCATGGTAATGGCCAGACGGGATTCGGTTACGGTGTCCATCGCCGCCGAGAGCAACGGGATATTGAGTGATATTCCCCGGGTTAATCGGGTAGACAGACTGACATCACGAGGCAGGACGGCGGAGTGGGCCGGAATGAGTAGAACATCATCGAAGGTAAGGGCCTCTTGAATCACACGCATGGCAAACTCCTGAAATCGAAAAATTTTTGATGGTATAGAACGCTAAGGTTCATTTCAAGGCACGCAGGTGATTTTGGCTTGATTCGTACTTAAACCTTAATCACCGCTTCATGATCAGGCGACCCACCGCCATTCCAGATGTTCTCCAGCACGGAACGGAATCAAGAGATCCTCCCCAAAACTCAGTGATTCAGGTATTTGCCACGAGGATTTTTCCAGGACTACGGTTTCTGTGTTGCGGGGCAGTCGGTAGAAATCAGCACCATGAAAGGAGGCAAAACCTTCCAGTTTGTCCAGGGCATGGGCTGCGGCAAAAGCTTCGGCATACAGTTCCAAAGCCGCATGGGCCGTGAAACAGCCGGCACACCCGCAGGCCGATTCCTTGAGGTGCTGAGGGTGGGGGGCTGTGTCCGTGCCCAGAAAAAAAGATGAATCGCCCGAAGTGGCCGCAGCAACCAAGGCCAGACGGTGTTCTTCCCGCTTCAAAACCGGGAGGCAGTAATAGTGTGGCCGGATTCCTCCAGCCAAAAGCTGGTTGCGGTTGCAGAGCAGATGATGTGCGGTGAGCGTCGCCGCCACTCTGGAACCGGCCGAGCGTACGAAGTCCACCCCATCGGCGGTGGTGACGTGTTCCAAAACCATACGCAGCTCTGGAAATTGTCGGGTCATGGGGGTGAGATGACGGTCGATGAAGGCTTTTTCCCGGTCGAAAATGTCGACGGCGGGGTCGGTGACCTCCCCATGTATCAGCAAGGGAATGTCATGGGTTTGCATGGCTTCCAGTATCGGATAAACCCGCTCTAGCGTGCTGACACCGGAAGCCGAGTGGGTGGTGGCACCTGCCGGATAGAGTTTGATGGCGATTACGCTGGGTTCTTCTGCCAGTCGACGAATTTCCTCTGCGGTGGTTTGTTCAGTCAGGTAGAGGCTCATGAGCGGGGTGAACCGGCTGCCCTCGGGCAAGGCAGACAGAATACGTTGCCGGTAGGCCAAAGCCTCACTGACTGTAGTGACCGGCTTTTTCAGATTAGGCATGATGATGGCCCGGCCAAACTGTCGGGCAGTAAACGGCACGACCGAGTGCATGGCCAGGCCATCTCTTAAATGGACATGCCAGTCGTCAGGGCGGATCAGCTTGATTGTGTTCATGGCTAGGGGAGTGCTGGAAATGAAAAACCCGCAAGCCCTGAGGCATGCTCAGGTCTTGCGGGTCAGTAGGGATGCTCGAAAGTGTCCGAACCTGGCCTGGATTAGAGGCTGTAGTACATGTCGTATTCGACTGGATGAGTGCTCATGCGCAGACGGGTGACTTCCTGCATCTTGAGGTTGATGTAGGCATCAATCGCATCATTGGTGAATACACCGCCTTGGGTCAGGAAGGCGCGATCATTGTCGAGTGCTTCCAACGCTTGATCAAAAGCGTGACACACTTGCGGGATCATTTTTTCTTCTTCCGGGGGCAGGTCATACAGATCCTTGTCCATGGCATCGCCAGGATGGATTTTGTTCTGTATGCCGTCGAGACCCGCCATCAGCATGGCCGCGAAAGCGAAATAGGGGTTGGCGGTGGAGTCCGGGAAACGGACTTCAATGCGACGACCCTTAGGGCTGGTGAACGGAACCCGAATGGACGCTGAACGGTTACGGGCCGAGTAGGCCAGCATGACCGGGGCTTCAAAGCCGGGAACCAGACGTTTGTAGCTGTTGGTGGAGGCATTACAAAATGCGTTCAAGGCGCGTGCATGCTTGACGATGCCGCCGATGTAAAACAGTGCGGTTTCAGACAGGCCGCCGTACAAATCGCCGGTGAACAGGTTAACGCCGCCCTTGGACAGAGATTGGTGTACGTGCATGCCACTGCCGTTGTCGCCCACCAAGGGCTTGGGCATAAAGGTGGCGGTTTTGCCGTAGGCATGGGCCACGTTCTGGATGGCATATTTAAGAACCAGAACTTCATCGGCTTTTTTCACCAGGGTGTTGAAGCGGACGCCGATTTCACACTGACCGGCGGTGGCGACTTCATGGTGATGCACTTCGACGACCAGGCCCATTTCTTCGAGGGTGTTACACATGGCCGAACGCAGATCCTGCATGGAGTCCACCGGAGGTACCGGGAAGTATCCGCCCTTCACGCCGGGACGGTGACCGATGTTGCCGTCTTCATAAACCTTTTCGGAGTTCCAGCCGGCTTCTTCGGAGTCAATCCGGTAGAACATGCCCTGCATACCCACGCCCCAACGTACGTCGTCGAATACGAAAAATTCGTTTTCAGGCCCGAACAACGCGGTGTCGGCGATGCCGGTGGACTTCATGTAGGCTTCGGCACGCTTGGCGATGGAGCGCGGGTCACGCTCATAGCCCTGCATGGTGGCGGGTTCCACGATGTCGCAACGCAATATCATGGTGGGGTCATCGAAGAACGGATCCATCAGGGCAGTAGAGGCATCCGGCATCAGGATCATGTCGGATTCGTTGATGTGTTTCCAGCCGGCTATGGATGAACCGTCGAACATCTTGCCTTCTTCAAACATATCTTCGTCCACGGTGCTGGCCGGGATAGTGACGTGTTGTTCTTTGCCACGGGTGTCGGCAAAACGAAGGTCTACATAGCGGACTTCCCTTTCCTTCATGAATTGCATTACGTCTTGTGGTGTCATTTTTTTTCCTCTGTACGCGGGTGTTGTGTAAGAAAATAACTTGGGTTACCCAAAAGCCTGGTTTCAGGTTAAGTTGCAGGCAGTCAGGACAGGCTGACTGCGATCGCCAGTTTTCCATTGTGTGTGTTCAGCCCGGCTTGGCCACTGACCACACTTCAAGCGGCTTCCCTGTGCTCCGAACCAGGCAGATTCGGCCTCACGGCAGAAAACCCCTGATTCCGGCCACGCCGTGACCGCCATAATGCCATGCGGTTTCGGTGTCGGATGGGCTTAACCCACCCAATGCGTAGACCGGTAAATTGACTGAATCAACCGCTTGCGCGAAGGCTTCCCAGCCCATGCCTGCCTGGCCAGGATGCGAGGGAGTCGGCAATACCGGCGAGAGCAAGGCAAAATCGACACCAATTCGTTGGGCCTGACACAGTTCTTTCATATTATGACATGAAGCCCCCAGCCAGGCCGAATCCGGTAACGCCGGGCGGTTACTCAGCGACATCAGCCTGGATGCGCTTAGGTGCAGCCCGTTAGCGGTTCGAATGGCCGGGTTGTCAACATCTGTGTTGAGCAACACCTTGGTCCCTCGGGCCTGGCTTAGTCGTATGACCGGCTCAGCCCATGTATTGTACTGGTGCGTATTCAGGTCTTTTGCCCTGAACTGTATCAGCCTGATGCCGGCATCCAGCAGTTGCTGCAGGCGTTTCATCAGCAGCGTGCCGTCGCCGTCATAATCGAGTATGGCGTAATGAGCGGGCAGACGTACCGCCGTGACGATAGGGTGGTTGGCTGCGGGAAAGGCATAACCCGGCAGATGTTCAGGTTCTACCCAGCACACGGTTTGTCCTTGCATACCTATGGGTTCACCGTTGAAGCAGTTAATGCGCCAGACATCCAGCAATACGCGCCGGTCGGGGTAGCGATGCCGCACTTTAATGAGTGGGCGGTGCGGTATCGCATCAATAGCCAGTTCTTCGTGTAATTCACGGCGTAGCGCGTCCTCAACGCCTTCTCCGGCTTCGAGTTTGCCGCCCGGAAATTCCCACAAGCCGCCCAGATGGGTGTGCTCTGGTCTTAATGCGATGAGTACCTGGCCTGTCTGGTTTTGAACCACGCCAACTGCGACGTGCAGTTCGCTGTTATCCAATGAACTCACGTCAAATTCAGGTGCGGTACTCCGCATTGATGCGAACGTAATCGTAGGAGAAATCACAGGTCAGCACGGTGCGATGCGCTGTACCACGCCCCAGGCTGACCCGAACCCGTATGTCATCACCCGCCATGACCGCCTGACCGGCCTGTTCGGTGTAGGTGGAGGCACGTTCTCCGCCGCTTACTATGGCGACATCACCTAGCCAGATCGACACTTGGGAGACATCCAGATCAGCACACTCGGAACGGCCTACCGCCGCCAGTATCCGGCCCCAGTTGGGGTCGCTGGCAAAAAATGCCGTTTTAACCAAGGGTGAGAGGGCGATGGTCGAGGCTACCCGATGGGCTTCTGCGCGGTCACGGGCGTGTTCGACACAAATGCGAATCAGCTTGGTGGCCCCTTCGCCATCGCGGATCACGGCCAAGGCCAGTTCTTCACACAGCGACGATAGGGCTTCCTGAAATTCAGTCCAGGCGGGATGAGTGGAATCCAGTGCGACGCCGGAGGCACCGCTGGCAATCAGTACACAGGAATCGTTGGTGGAGGTATCGCCGTCGACTGTGATGGCATTGAAGGAATCTTCCACGACAGCACTGAGTGTGGTTTGGAGTGTGGCGTGTGGGATGGCCGCATCGGTGGCCATGAACACCAGCAAGGTGGCCATGTTGGGGTGGATCATCCCCGCACCTTTAGCGATACCGGTCAGGTGTACCGGGCAGCCATTTACCTCAATGCAGCGACTGGCCAGTTTGGGGCGAGTGTCAGTCGTCATGATGGCCCTGGCGGCTTCGGGCCAGTGTTCCGCGTGCAGATGAGCGAGCGCAGAGGGCAGGGCGGCTTCCAGTTTTTCAACCGGCAGATACTCACCAATCACGCCAGTCGAAAAAGGCAGCACGGCTTCGGGGCGGGCATGAACCTGCTCGGCCAGTCGTTGGCAGGTTTTCAGGGCATCGGCCCTGCCGCGTTCCCCGGTGCCCGCATTGGCGTTGCCGGAGTTGACGATCAACCAGCGGGGGTGTTGGGGTAGATGTTCCCGGGCTAGCGTGACCGGGGCCGCGCAGAATGCGTTCCGGGTGAATACAGCGGCGACACTGGCATTTTCACAGGCTTCAATGATGAGCAGATCATCTCTGTCCTGACGTTTGATTCCTGCTCTGGCCGTACCAAGCCTCAGGCCCTTAATGACGTGGAAGTGTCCCGTATCCATGTGTGCCTCAGGCCAGTTTGCCGTGGCAGTGCTTGTATTTTTGGCCTGAACCACAAGGGCAGGGGTCGTTACGTCCCACTTTACCCTGTTCCCGTGTGTGCGGCGTTTGGGCCGTAGCACTGGATGGGGGCAGGAAGTCTTGACCGTCTGTGCTTTCGTCCGCCGTCAAGGCCTGAGCCTCAGCATGCTGAAATTGCATGTCACGCGGTAACTGATTTTGCTCTTCCATTTGCCGAACCGATTCCTCGCTCTGTACGCGCACTACCGACACGATGCTGATGACTTCATGCTTGATGGCATCCAGCATGGACGTAAACATCTCGAACGCTTCCCGCTTGTATTCCTGTTTCGGATCTTTCTGGGCATAGCCTCTAAGGTGTATGCCCTGGCGGAGGTGATCCATAGCGGCCAGATGCTCTTTCCAGGAGTTGTCGAGTACCTGCAACATGACGGTTTTTTCAAACAGATGCAGGGTTTTATCACTCATGGAACTGATTTTGTTTCGGTACGTTGATTCCAGAAGTTCGGTGACTCGGGTGAGCAAACCTTCTTCATCCAGTCGATAATCTTCTTCCAGCCAATGTGTCACCTGCGGTTTTACATCAAATTCACGCTCAACCGCTTCTTCCAGGCCTTTGATATCCCACTGCTCTTCCAGCGTATTGGGTGAGACGTAGCGATCAAACAGCAACCGCATGGCATCGGCTCGCATTTTGGTGATCATCTCGGAAATATCGTCCGATTCGATCACGCCATCACGCATTTGATAAATCACCCTACGCTGATCGTTGGCGACATCGTCATATTCCAATAACTGTTTGCGGATGTCGAAGTTGCGGGCTTCTACCTTGCGTTGGGCGTTTTCTATGGCGCGGGTCACCCAGGGGTGTTCTATGGCTTCGCCATTTTGCATACCCAAACGCGCCATGAGCGGAGCGATTCGATCAGAAGCGAAAATACGCATCAGCGGGTCTTCCAGTGACAAATAGAAGCGGGTAGAGCCAGGATCACCCTGGCGACCCGAACGCCCGCGCAACTGGTTGTCCACCCGGCGTGATTCATGCCGCTCAGAACCAATGACATGCAAACCACCCGATTGCACCACTTGGTCGTGGTGAACTTGCCAATCAGCCTTGAGCCGATCCAGAGTGGTTGAGTCGGATGGATCTACCGAACGTAAATCTTCTTCCAGGCTGCCTCCCAGCACGATGTCCGTACCGCGTCCCGCCATGTTGGTGGCAATGGTGACAGCACCGGGTTTGCCCGCATGGGCGATGATATGGGCTTCCTGCTCGTGGTGTTTGGCGTTCAATACCTGGTGAGGAATGCCGATTTTTCTAAGCTGTGCGGACAGCACCTCGGAATTTTCTATTGATGTCGTCCCGACCAGCACCGGTTGACCCAGCTTTTGGCAGGCCTTTATGTCTTCAATGATGGCCTGATATTTTTCGACGAAGGACAGATAGACCAGATCACCCAAATCTTTACGGGCGTTGGTTTTGTTAGCCGGGATGACCACGACCTCCAGTCCGTAAATCTGATGAAACTCAGGTGCTTCGGTGTCGGCGGTGCCGGTCATGCCGGAGAGTTTGGCGTAGAGCCTGAAGTAATTTTGAAAGGTGATGGATGCCAGGGTTTGATTCTCGTTTTGTACGGGAACCCGTTCTTTGGCTTCCACAGCCTGGTGCAAGCCTTCAGACCAGCGGCGACCGGCCATGGCGCGACCGGTAAATTCATCGACAATGATGATTTGCTCATCTCTTACGATGTAATCCACATCCCTTTGGAACAAAATCCTGGCCTTCATACACGCATTGATGTAGTGCATCAAGCGAATGTTGACGGCATCGTAAAGGCTTTCATGCGGGTTGATCAGCCCATACTGCACCAGTAATTGCTCAATGTGTTCATGACCGGCTTCGGTGAGATGAACCTGACGGGCTTTTTCATCAACCGAATAATCACCCGGGCCGTTTTCCTGTTCCTGACGCAGTAACTGGGGTATGAGTGAGTCGATCTTGTGGTACAGGTCGCTACGGTCTTCGGTGGGTCCTGAGATGATGAGTGGGGTTCTGGCTTCGTCGATCAGGATGGAGTCCACTTCGTCGACTATGGCATAGGCATGACCTCGTTGTACCCGTTGATCCTGGGTGAAGGTCATGTTGTCGCGCAGATAATCGAAACCGAATTCGTTGTTGGTGCCGTAGGTGATGTCAGCGGCATAGGCCTCACGACGGTCTGCTGTGTCCATGTTGCTGACAATGACCCCGACGCTAAGCCCCAGAAAACGGTATATCCGCCCCATCCATTCTGAATCGCGCCGGGCCAGGTAGTCGTTGACCGTGACCACATGTACTCCTTTGCCGGGCAGGGCATTTAGGTAGGCGGCCAGGGTGGCTACCAGGGTTTTGCCTTCGCCGGTTTTCATTTCGGAGATTTTGCCGTCATTCAGCACCATGCCTCCGATGAGCTGTACATCGAAGTGGCGCATATTCAGAACACGTTTTGATGCCTCCCGCACCGTGGCAAAGGCTTCAGGAATCAGCGCATCCAGCTTGTCTCCCTTTTCGAGCCGAGTTCTGAACTCTTGGGTTTTTTGGCCGAGTTCTGCGTCGGACAAGGCGCGGAACTGTGATTCCAGCGCGTTGATTTTTTTGACGATTTTTCTTTTTCTGCTGACGATACGATCGTTGCGACTGCCAACAATTTTTTTGACCAATTTACCTAGCATTGCGGTGCTTACCGAGTCCTGGGGAAAAATAAAGCTGGGGATGATACAGCAAATGCTGACCGGGGATGATGAAAAATAGCAATAATACGGAGCCGGGAGGGGTTTTGAGGCCTACAGTCCCTGGCAGGAGGCGGATTGTCAAACAGATTTTTTCTCCACGCAAGGCAAAAAAAATATAACAATACGCCCATCCCAACACCTTAGTTTCCTAACGCCTACCATGAACGACATCCACAAGATCGATATAGAAGCCACTGCTCAGTACATTGAGTCACGCTCGGTTCCTGAGCATGAACGGTATTTTTTCATCTATCACATTGTTATCCATAACCGGGGCAGAGTCGCGGCCCGGCTACTGGAACGACACTGGATCATTACCGATGCCCAAGGTGAAGAGCAAGAAGTGCGGGGTGAAGGGGTGGTCGGAGAAAAACCCCGCCTGGCACCGGGCGAGTCCTTCCGCTACAACAGCTCGGCCATGATTCATACCCCCGTAGGCACTATGCAGGGCGAGTATATGATGGTGACCGACAGCGGCGAGGCGTTTGAAGCGGTGATCCCCCGATTCATTCTGTCCATACCCCGAGTGCTGCACTGATACGCCATGACGACCTACGCCATAGGGGATATACAGGGTTGTTACGCTGAACTGGAGCGGCTACTTGACGTGCTGGCCTTTGATCCTTCGCGGGATCGACTGTGGTTTACCGGTGATCTGGTCAATCGCGGCCCTGAGTCACTGAAGACTTTGCGTACGGTACGCGATCTGGGCGAGGCCGCCATCACCGTGCTGGGCAATCATGATTTGCATTTGCTGGCCGTGGCCGAAGGCGTAACCCGCAGCAAATCCAGGGATACGCTGGCGGAGATACTGAATGCACCTGACCGGGATGAACTGCTCGATTGGCTGCGCCGTCGTCCTTTGGTGCATCACGAGGGCAATTATCTGCTGGTTCATGCTGGTGTGATTCCGCAATGGTCGCTCGAAGAGGTGCTGGAGCGAGCGGCTGAGGTGGAAACCTGCTTGCGTGGGGAACAACACCGGATGCTGCTCGAAAATCTGTATGGTGACACGCCGGATCGCTGGTCGAATGATTTGCGTGGTTGGTCGCGTCTGCGTTTCATCACTAACTGCTATACCCGTCTGCGCTACTGTGACCGTAGCGTCCGGCTTGATTTCAAATGCAAACTGACCCCCGGCCAGCAACCGGCCTGGCTCATGCCGTGGTATGAATTGAATAATCGCAAAACCCGTTCGCTACGCGTGATATTTGGTCATTGGTCAACCCTGGGGGCGTACAGCGAGCACGGTGTCACCTGTCTGGACAGCGGGTGTTTGTGGGGCGGTGCGTTGAGTGCGTTGAATCTGGATGACGGCCTGACCTGGACA
>JBPCSC010000081.1:0-1636 GCA_051007495.1 Methylococcaceae bacterium
TCAGCATTGCCCAGACACTGCTGAATCAAGTTTCGGCGCAGGACATTACCCCGACGCTCATAACAGAAAAAGTGGATATTGCGACCGGAATGATTCCGGGCGGGATGGACATCAGAGACAATACTACTAAAGGACACCCAATTCATCTATAATAATTGAGAGTTTATTAATTATGCCAACAATTAGTATGTTTTACGGGATTTTGGTAATGATGTATTTTAAAGATATTGATCATCATCAGTCGCCGCACATTCATGTTGAATATCAAGATTTTAGCGCGGTAGTGAGAATTCCAGATGGCGAGTTGCCAAGTGGGAACTTTCCACCCAAAAAGCTTAAAATGGTTCAGGTATGGATTAGTATTCATGAAGATGAATTACTTGCTGACTGGAAGTTAGCACTTCGTGGTGAACCAACATTTAAAATTGAACCATTACGTTGAGATTATGGAGTAGAAATATGAACCCGCGCGTTACTGCAGTAGATGTATTGGAAAATTACAAACTACGCATTACCTTTGCAAACCATGAGGTGCGTATTTTTGATGTTGAACCCTATTTAATTTTCCCGGCATTTACCAAGTTACAGAATACAGGTTATTTTTCTTTAGTAAAAGCAGTTCATGGTACGGTATGCTGGCCTAATGATATTGACTTTTGCCCTGA
The DNA here is from genome assembly GCA_051007495.1 of Methylococcaceae bacterium. GTDB lineage: Bacteria > Pseudomonadota > Gammaproteobacteria > Methylococcales > Methylococcaceae > CAIVXW01. The sequence continues at coordinate 666 of JBPCSC010000081.1, forward strand.
TACTGTTTATTTAAAATCCGTAACTGAAAAAAATGGTGATGGGTCTAATTGATTTTCTGGTTAAAAAAGGACACCCGGTGCGCCAGGATAAGCTGGCAAGAGATTGGAGGTGAAAGTCCTCTATCCGGAAAGGCGTAGCGAGCCACCAAAACCCCGAGTCATGGGTTGGTCTGTCCGTGAGGGCAGCGACTAAGGCCAAAGTAAAGGACACCCATTTTCTTTTCGAACAGGATGTGCGTGAAGTTCTGCTCACCCTTCCCATTAACGGGTCAAAACCATTACCTTCCCATCATCATGAAATTTCCCTACGGCATCAGCGATTTTGCAGCCATCCGGCTCGAAAACTATTTTTATCAGGACAGAACCGGCTGGATTCCTGCCCTGGAAGAGATAGGCAAACAATTACTGTTTCTGCGTCCCCGCCGCTTCGGTAAAAGCCTTCTGATTACCATGCTGGAGAATTACTATGACTTGCGGCGGGCCAATGATTTTCAAACCCTGTTTGGCGGACTGGCGATAGGGCAGAATCCGACTCCGCTGCATAATCAGTATTTCATACTGCACTGGGATTTTTCCTGTATTCCCTGTCAAGGCTCTACGGAGTCGATTGAAAAAGCCCTTCATCAACATATCAACGACTGTATTCGTGATTTCTCTATAGTGTATGAGTCTTTTTTGACCGTACCCGTGGAAATCAACAGGGACAATGCCATCTCGTCCCTTCGTTCCGTTCTGACCGCCGTTCAGAAGGTGGGTCACAAACTCTATTTATTCATCGACGAATACGACAATTTCGCCAATGAAATCCTGATGGCACGCCAAGACCAGTATGAAGCCCTGATGTATGGTGATGGCCTGTTCAGAACCTTGTTCAAAGCCGTCAAGGCCGCAGCCGGTCAGGGACTTGACCGGGTATTCATTACCGGGGTATCGCCGGTGGCCATGAGTGATATTACCAGCGGATATAATGT
>JBPCSC010000082.1:0-2425 GCA_051007495.1 Methylococcaceae bacterium
CCCGTGGGTGGTGTAGCTGCGGTCGGCGAGGGGCTTGATGGCGTGAAATGTACAGGGCGGCGGGCAACGGCTGTGGGCATCGACAAACACCACCGCGTCACGGTTTAACATATCCAGTGCGTGTTCGATCTGAAGCTGAAAATCAGTCAGGCATTCCAGATCAATCCAGTCCATTCCTCCCCCGGCACATAAGGCTTGCAGCCGTTCCAGCAGCAAAGGACCCAAGGCATCATCCCCCCGGCTGGGGTTTCCGTACCCGAATACTAATAGCCGGGGTTTCATGCTAGTCGTCAAACCCGCGCTGTATGCGACTCACCACCTGTTCATTCGCATCCAGCAGTTCAAGCTCCAAAGGCATCTTGCCCAAGGCATGAGTCGCACAGGATAAACACGGATCGTACGCACGGATGGCCACTTCCAGATGATTCAACAAACCTTCGGTCACGGTCTGGCCATCCAGATAAGTGGCCGCCACCTGGCGTATGGATTCGTTCATCGCGGTGTTGTTGCTGGTGGTCGAGACAATCAGATTGGCGCGGGTGACGATGTCCTCATCATTCACACAGTAGTGATGGAACAGCGTCCCCCTGGGTGCTTCGATAACCCCTATCCCTTCATATCGTTTTTGGCCGTGTGCGACCAGGTCATCACCCATGATGTCAGGGTCAAGCAGCAACTCACCGATAGCCTCAGCCGAATGCAGCACCTCAATCATGCGTGCCCAGTGAAACGCCAACGAACCGTGTACCGGGTTTCCCGCACCGTAAGCGGCAAACTCCTGGCGGGCGGTTTCGGCCAGAGGGGTGGTGATGAAATCGCAGTTGTTGATCCGGGCCAATGGGCCTACCCGATACCAGCCCAGTTCCGGCCCACGCGACACGATGTAAGGGAATTTCATGTACGTCCAGGGTTTGACCTGCTCATGCAGATAGTCCGTGTATTCCCGATAATCGACATGATCGAATATCACCTGACCGTGCTCGTCTTTGGCCCTGAGTCCCCCGTGGTAGAGATCCAGTGCGCCATCGGGACGAATCAAGCTCATAAAACTGGAGCGGATATAGGCAAAGCGTTCATGGTGTTCCTTGTCGGACAGATACAGATCACGCGCCAGGGTGACGGCATCCTGTGACCAGGCCACCATCTGGGCCACGTCATTAAGCAGGTGATCCCGCTCCTCAGCACTTAGCGACTTGTTCATGCCACCGGCGATAGCCCCGGTACCGTGTACCCGTTTGCCGCAGATCATGCGTATCACTTCCTGACCAAACTTGCGTAGCTTCACGCCTTTCAAAGCAGTTTCAGGGTACGCTTCCAGCACCGCCACAATGTTGCGTCGGGAGGCTTCACTGGCAAAACCAAACAGCAAATCCGGCGAGGATAAATGGAAGAAATGCAAGGCGTGGGATTGCAGTACCTGACCGAAATGCAGCAGACGGCGGAGTTTGTCGGCCGAGGGGGTTAAGGTATCGACACCCACCAATTGATCTATGGCCTTGGCTGCTGCCAGATGGTGACTGACCGGGCAAATCCCGCACAGGCGTTGTACCAGCACAGGCAGTTCCCAGTACGGTCGGCCCTGTATAAAGCGTTCAAACCCGCGAAATTCGACGATGTGCAAACGGGCTTGCCTGACGTGATTCTCTTCATCCAGCAGCAAGGTCACTTTGCCATGCCCTTCGACACGAGTGACCGGGTCAATCACGACCCTTCTGAGGTTTGGTTGTGGTTCTGCGGTTTCCAGATGTTCGTACATATAGGCTTACTCAATGGGTTTTGAAAGTCGATGGCTAGGGATGTCGGGCAGAAATAATTTTGTACCCTCCTGCCGTGGCCAGACAGGTGCTGGTCAGGCCGAGTTGGCTCAGGGTGGCTTCGTAAGGCAGTTGTCGATTGGCGACCAGATACAACACCCCACCCGGTGCAAGCCGTGCTGCCGCCTGGCGGATAAAGGACTGACCCAGTTCCGGCCGGGAAGAACGACCGGTATGAAACGGCGGATTCATCACGATACAGTCAAAGCGCGTGTGGCTATCCGGAATGTCGGCCAGCACATCACTCCAGTGATAATGCAGATCGGCGGTCACGTTCAAGTCCGCCAGATTGAGGCGGGCGGCATCCAGGGCGCGGCTTTCGGCTTCGTACAAATGCCATTCCCGTATACCAGGATTGCGACTCAACACCTGATGACTGAGATAAGCGTAACCGGATCCGTAGTCAGCACCCAGGCCCCGGAGTGTATCAGGCAGGTGGGCGGCCAACAAACGAGAGCCTGGGTCTATGGTTTTTGCACTGAATACCCCGGCACACGCCAGCAAACCTGAATCGGACACCGGGCGAAAACCGGACTCATTCAACCACGCCGTCATGAGTGCAGTATTCAACAAGGCCGAATCTTTACGTCCCCAGAACACCCGGCATTTCT
>JBPCSC010000083.1:0-8348 GCA_051007495.1 Methylococcaceae bacterium
TTGCAGTGGGGTGTTGATTGCCCCGGATGCGGTACTGACGGCCGGGCATTGTTTGTACAACCGGGTACTAAAAGATTGGCAGCACCCCGAGGCCATACTGTTTGTCGCGGGTCTTAACCGAGACACCTTCCAGGCCAGTGTACGCGGTAGAGCCATAGAGCATGCGGATACCCAGTACGACAAAACCATGCCGACCGTGCCTCAGATTGCCCACGACTGGGCCATACTGCGCTTGCAACAAGCACTGACCCTCAAACCCCTTAAAGTGCGAACACTGCCGCTGACCTTCACCGGAGGCCAGTCTCATCTGCTGAGAGCGGGTTATAGCGTCGATCGTCCGTTTCTGTTGTCTCTACACGAGGGCTGTCAATTGCGGGAGCGGTTGGCTGAAGATCGCATCCTGCTGACGGATTGCGACAGCACCTACGGAGATTCAGGCTCTCCCCTGCTGGTGAAAGAGGGCAGTGATTACTGGATCGTCGGTGTCTCATCGGCCATCGTCAAGCGCGGCAGGCATCCCGGTTCCTATGCCGTTCATGCCTCAGTGTTCTTAAACCGGCTTAAGGGTATTGCGGGTTCTCCACCCTAGCAATGCCTGCACAACAAGGCCGAAATTCATCCTTTCCCAATCCGTTTTTTGAGGAAAATCCATGTTCTGCAAATTGCTGTTTTTGATGGTTGGTTTTTTGGGTCTGGCGGCCTGTAGTACGGTTTCTGATCGGGATGTTCCGGTGAGCAGGCCCTATGCCGGAAGTCCCTGTGGGCCGAATTGCAGCCAGGCATTTTTGCTCGGCACACAACGACCGGTCTCGCGCAGCACCAAGCCCGTATGCAACCCCGATTGCCCGTGATGACGCAACCGGATATCGCCCGCCTCAAAATCCAGAGATCGGCCAAGGTTCCGAATCGTCGTGGGTCGTCGTCCGGGCTATGGCGGTATGGGCTGGTGTTGGGGGCCATCCTGGCCGGATTCCTCCTGTACCGGGCCTGGCCTGGCCGTGCGCTGGCCGTACGGGTGGGGAATGTCGTTTCATTGTTTCCTTCGCAAATCTATACCCGTTTGACGGCTACCGGTTACGTCGTGCCTCAAACCAAAGCGGATGTGGCCTCCAAGGCCACCGGGCGATTGGAACGCATGGAGGTAGCCGAAGGTGATCGGGTCAAAAAAGGCGACGTACTGGCACGTATAGAAAACCAGGATGTGATGGCCAGTTTGGCCAAGGCCCTGGCCGACATACAAACCGCCAAAACCACTCTGGACAGCCGCCTGGCGGATCTTAAAGAGGCAGAACTGGCCTATGCCCGGGCTGAGGTGCTGGTCAGCAAACACTTTCTCTCGAATGCGGCCCTGGAGGCCGAGCAAGCCCGGCGTGATCGGGCCAAAGCCGCAGTCGCCAATGCCCACGCCCTGATCCGCGCTGCAACTGCATCCCGTGACGGTTTGAACATCAGCCTCGAATACACCCTGATCCGGGCACCTTTTGATGGGGTCATTCTGAGTAAGCATGCCGATGTGGGCGATATGCTGGCCCCGTTTGCCTCGGCCGGTCTTTCCAAAGCGTCGGTTGTCACCATGGCTGATTTGAACACACTGGAAGTTGAAGCCGATGTTTCGGAATCGAACCTGCTCAAAGTAAGCAAGGGACAGTCCTGTGAAGTCCAGCTTGATGCCCTGCCGGATGAGCGGTTTGCCTGTCAGGTGGGCAGCATTGTGCCCACTCTGGACAAGAGCAAGGCTACCGTGCTGGTGAAAACCCGCTTTATACAGAAAGACCCCCGTTTCCTGCCTGACATGAGTGCACGGGTGGCTTTTTTGGCTCAAGCACTGGCCAAAGGACAAGACACCGCCCGACTGGCCGTGCCTACTAAAGCCATACAAACCTTGGCAGGGGAACACCGGGTTTTCCGACTGGTGGGTGAAACCATAAGCCCCGTCATCGTGCAACCCGGCGAACAACTGGGTGAATACACCGCAGTCGATCCCGTAGTTACGGTGGGCGAAGCCCTGGTGCTTGATCCACCGCCCAACCTGGAAGCGGGTATTGCGGTACGGGTGCTAAAACCCTGATGTCGCACCTGGTCGAGATACGCCAACTCTGCAAAACCTACCGTCGGGGTGAGCAACTCATTCCGGTGCTCAACACGATTGATCTGGATATAGACACGGGTGATTTTCTCGCCTTGATGGGGCCTTCAGGCTCGGGCAAAAGCACCTTGCTGAACATGATTGCCGGCATAGATCGACCGACCAGCGGCACACTCACCGTTGAAGGCCTGAATATCGTAGAACTAAGCGAAACTGAACTGACGGCGTGGCGAGCTTCCAGGGTGGGTTTTATTTTCCAGTTCTACAATCTTATGCCGGTACTGACGGCGTTTGAGAATATCGAGTTGCCTCTGCTGTTGACCGGACTCAGCCGTAAAGAACGGCGTGAACACGTAGAGTTGGTCATCCAGTTGACCGGGCTGGATGACCGGCGCACCCATTATCCTTCAGAATTGTCTGGCGGCCAGCAACAGCGGGTCTCGATTGCACGCGCCCTGGTGACCGATCCGGTGCTAATCGTGGCGGATGAACCCACCGGCGACCTCGACCGAAAATCAGCCGAAGACATATTGGGTTTGCTGGAAAATCTCAACCAGACTTTGGGCAAAACCATCATCATGGTCACCCACGATCAGCGGGCGGCCGAGCGGGCGCATTACATCCGCCATCTGGATAAAGGCGAACTGGAGCAACGGATCAGCCCATCACAACATGTACAGTAAACTCAGCTTATCATTTAAACCAGCTTTTCAACTCCAACATGAACTCACACGATCTCTTTCAAGAAGCCGGGCGTTACATACCCGGTGGCGTTAATTCACCGGTCAGAGCATTCAAAGGCGTAGGTGGAACGCCGGTATTCATAGACCATGCCCTGGGGCCTTACCTTTGGGATAGCGAAGGCCGACGCTACATCGACTATGTCGGTTCCTGGGGACCTATGGTGTTGGGTCATGCTGATCCTGAAGTGGTACAGGCGGTTCAGGACGCGGCCAGTCGGGGCCTGAGTTTCGGTGCACCCACTGAGGTCGAGACCGCCATGGCACGCAAGCTTTGTGAACTCATGCCTTCCATTGAGCAAGTGCGATTGGTTAGCTCAGGAACCGAAGCCACGATGAGTGCGATTCGCCTGGCCCGAGGCTACACCGGCCGAGATGCCGTGGTTAAATTTGAAGGTTGTTATCACGGCCACGCCGATTCCTTGCTGGTGAAGGCCGGTTCAGGAGCTTTAACCTTGGGCGTTCCGAGTTCACCGGGTGTGCCGGACAGCCTGGCGGCTCATACCCTGACGCTGCCCTACAACGATAGTGCGGCGGTGGAGCAACTCTTCCAAAGCGCAGGGGCACGCATTGCCTGCGTCATCGTGGAGCCTGTGGCCGGTAACATGAACTGTGTCCCGCCGGTGGCGGGTTTTCTGGAGACATTGCGTCGTGTGTGTGACCAACACGGTTCAGTGCTGATCTTCGATGAAGTCATGACCGGTTTCAGAGTGGCCTTAGGCGGTGCACAGGCGGTGTATGGTATACGCCCTGACTTGACCACCCTGGGTAAAGTGATGGGTGGCGGTTTGCCGGTAGGGGCATTTGGAGGGCGACGCGACATCATGGAACACCTGGCTCCTTCAGGGCCTGTGTATCAAGCAGGAACACTATCCGGCAACCCGGTGGCTTTAGCCGCCGGGCTCAAAACGCTGGAACGGGTGGCGGTCAGCGGATTTTTCACTGCTCTGGCTGAGAAAACAGCCTATTTGGCGGAAGGCTTCAGAGCCATGTCACTGAAGAACGGCATACCCATGACCACCAATCAGGTAGGCGGGATGTTCGGATTGTTTTTCACCGAGAAAACCGAAGTCAACTCGTTTGCCGATGTTATGGCCTGCGATGTTGAACGGTTCAGGCAATTTTTTCACGGTATGCTGGAGGAGGGGATTTACCTGGCCCCATCGGCATACTAAGACGGCTTTGTATCCATCACGCATGAAGCCGATCAACTGAATGCCACTCTGGAAGCCGCAGATCGGGTTCTGGAACGCCTCGCCCAAGGCTAAGTGTGAATGTCTACCACTAACCCATTCAAGATTTTGCTCGTCGGAGACAGCCCGATTGAGAACATCGGCCTCAAGAATGCGCTGAATGTGGGTGGCTGGAAAACCACGAGCACCATCAACCTCCATGAAGCTAAGCAAATCATCGCCAAGAACTGGCCGGATGCAGTGATCTTTTCTTTTTACGAACTGACCACGGCAGAAGCCTGGTACAGTGATCTGCTGTTTGTCAGTGCCGAATCAACCTGCGAATTGAACAACGCCATACTGTTGTGCCGGTTGGTGCATGAGGCACAGGCCTACGACCAATGCCTGAACGGTTTTTTCTTCATGTATCTGGTGGAACGGCCTTTGACTTCCGAATTTTCCCTGCGTCAGGCCGTGCATTTGCTGCAAGAAAAAATGGCCGCACGACAAGGCGTTCAGAAGGCTGCGGTGGACGGAGGGCGTAGCGTCAAAATCATGGTGGTTGAAGACGAGGATATGCAGCGCAAACTCATAGAAAAAATGCTGAAAACCTTAGGCCATGCCGTGTCCACAGCCGCAGATGGCCAACATGCACTGGATATGCTTGAAAATGAGACCGTACCCAACCTGGTACTAATGGATATCCGCATGCCCAGAATGGATGGGTTTGAAACCATAACCCGCATCAAGCAGCATCCTGAGTGGCAAAAAATCCCCATCATAATCCTGAGCAGCAATCGGGACATCGAATCCGTTACCACCGGTATCAAAAAAGGTGCGGTTGATTTCATAGTCAAGCCGGTCAGCAAACTGATACTCAAGAAGAAGCTGGATTCTCACTTGTCGTAACGAAAAAAGATTGGCCTGGCGCGGCAACAAAATCCCGGGCAATTGGTGTTCGCTGTCGGATTTATTGTGATACATTACGCGCCCTGTCACGTTCGGAACATCACCATGAAAGCACGTATCCAGTGGGTCGAAAACGCACAATTTAAAGCCGAATCCGGCAGCGGTCATACCGTCCTCATGGACGGCCCGCCTGAATCCGGTGGTGCCAACCTGGGTCCGCGCCCCATGGAATTGTTGTTGATGGGCATGGGAGGGTGTGCTGCCTTTGATGTGGTGCATATACTCAAAAAAGGTCGGCACGATGTCCACGATTGCGTGGCGACTCTTGATGCAGAAAGAGCAGAAACCGATCCCAAGGTGTTTACGCGGATACACCTGCATTTTCGGGTGACGGGTCAGGGGCTTTCGGAGGCCGCCGTCAAGCGGGCGGTGGAACTCTCGGCCGGGAAATACTGCTCAGCGTCCATTATGCTGGGAAAAACGGCCACCATTACCCATGATTTTGAAGTAGTTGAAAGTGAGTAAATACAGGGTATTAGATCGCCCTGTTTTCTCGAATTAAATCAGTCGCGCCAGTCGCGTTTTTTTTGTTTTTGCCACTTTGAAATGTGGCTATTTATCTGAGGTTGAGGGCTTACGCTACGACGATGGAAAAACTGGAATTACATGGTTTCAATAATTTAACCAAATCCTTGAGCTTTAATATCTACGATATCTGCTACGCAAAAACCGAACAGCAGCAGCGCAGGTATATCGAATACATCGACGAGATGTATAACGCTAAGCGTTTAACCCAGATTTTGACAGACGTCAATGCGATCATAGGTGCGCAGATTCTGAACATCGCCAGACAGGATTACGAACCACAAGGAGCCAGTGTCACCATGTTGATATCCGAAGGCCATGTGCCTGATTCGGTATCCAACCACGAAACCCCAGGGCCTACCCCGGAATCCGTAGTGGCCCATCTTAACAAAAGCCACATCACGGTACACACATACCCCGAGAGCCATCCTTATGGTGGAATCAGCACCTTCAGGGCCGACATAGACGTTTCCACCTGTGGGCGTATCTCCCCGCTGAAAGCACTGAATTACCTGATTCACAGTTTTGAATCTGACATAGTCATCATGGATTATCGGGTTCGAGGATTTACCCGTGATGTGAGCGGTCAAAAACATTATATTGATCATGAAATCACCTCAATACAGAATTATATTTCTGATGTGATGATAGACCGCTACCAGATGATTGATGTCAATGTGTATCAGGAAAAGATTTTCCATACCAAGATGATATTAAAGGATTTTAACCTCGATAATTATCTGTTCGATACCGACAAGGACGCTCTGACCCCTGACGAGCGTACCGCCATACAAAAGCAGCTTAAGCAGGAAATGTCAGAGATATTCTACGGGCTGAATTACCGGTTGCGCCGCTAAACCTGAGTTCACAGGCACTGTGCCATGGATATAACGTACATACTGAACAAACTGCTGGACAAAAACGCACTGGATACTGCTGAAATGCGCGAGCTGATGCAGTATCTGATGAGTGGTGCAGCGACACCCGCCCAGACCGGAGCCGTGCTGACAGCACTCAGGGCCAAAGGCGAAAGTGTCGAGGAAGTAGCCACTGCGGCTACGGTACTCAGAGAATTGTCAACCCGGATAGAGATCGCCGATGAGCACCTCATCGACACCTGCGGAACCGGAGGCGATGCCCGCCACACCTTCAATATCAGCACCGCAGCGGCTTTTGTCGCGGCGGCGGCTGGAGCCAGAGTCGCCAAGCATGGCAACCGCTCGGTATCGAGTCGCTCGGGCAGTGCTGATGTATTGGAAGCCGCCGGCGTGCGTATTGACCTGGAGCCTGAGCACGTTAAAACCTGCATTGAGCAAGTAGGATTAGGGTTTTTGTTTGCCCAGCGTCATCACGGGGTGTTGCGGAATGTGTTGGCGGTGCGTAAGGAAATCGGCATCCGCACCCTGTTTAACTTGCTAGGCCCTTTGACCAACCCGGCCGGCGCGCCAAATCAACTGCTGGGTGTGTACAGTGCAGACTGGGTAAATCCATTGGCTGAAGTGTTACGGCTTTTGGGTAGCCGCCATGTGCTGGTGGTGCATGCTGAAGACGGTCTGGACGAAATCAGCATAGGGGCCGCGACTCGTGTGGCCGAATTAAAAGACGGACAGATCACAAACTACATACTGACCCCGGAGCAGTTTGGCCTTAACCGCGCCTCGCTGGACACCCTGGTCATAGATTCCGCCGTTGCGAGTCTCGCTTTGATACAGCGGGTGTTTCAGGGTGAAAAAGGCCCGGCGCGGGACATCGTCATGCTTAATGCCGGAGCGGCCCTTTACGCAGCCAATGTTGAAGATACGCTTGAAGCCGGCATCGAAAAAGCCGGTTTAGTGCTGGACTCGGGTTTAGCCCTGGAAAAAATGCAGGCACTGGTCAAGCATACCCAGGCCATAACTTAAAGAATAATGCAATGAGTGCTACCCCCACCATACTCCGCACCATACTGCTCCGAAAACATCAGGAAATACTACAACGCAGTGCCTCCATACCTCTGGAAGAACTGGAACGCAAAGTGGGTCATAGGTCTGTCGTGCCTCGTGGGTTTGCCGTAGCACTGGAAAGACGTGTTGCCGCAGGCAAGCCAGCAGTAATCGCTGAAATCAAAAAAGCCTCGCCTAGTCGGGGGGTATTACGCGAGGATTTTAACCCCGCTCAAATCGCCAGCAGTTATGCCCATCACGGTGCTGCGTGCTTGTCGATATTAACCGACCAGGATTTCTTTCAAGGTGCGGATGAATACCTTATCGAAGCCAGAACTTGCAGCACTCTGCCGGTGATCCGAAAAGACTTTCTGATTGACCGCTACCAGATACTGGAAGCCTGTTTAATGGGATCTGATTGCGTGCTTTTGATCGTAGCGGCTTTAGACGATGCCAAACTGGTAGAACTACATGATCTGGCTATAAGTTTAGGCATGGATGTACTGGTTGAGGTTCACAACGAGGAAGAATTGGAAAGGGCCTTGCGACTGGATTTGAAATTACTCGGCATCAACAACCGCAATCTGCACACCTTTGAAGTAAACCTGAATACCACCTTGAGTTTATTGCCGAGTATTCCCCAGAGTATACGGGTAGTCACTGAGAGCGGAATACTGACACCCGTCGATGTCAAGCTGATGCGTGACCACGGCGTTCATGCCTTTCTGGTTGGAGAAGCCTTTATGAAAGCGGAAGAACCCGGAGAAAAACTGGCCGAGTTGTTTGGGGATTGATAATCAATTGGCTAGTATTCCGGCTTTAGCCGGCGCGTTGGGGCAAGGTAAGCCGCCTGAAGGCGGAACTACGAGCCAATAAGTATGCCTTGGCTAATACTTCCGGCTTTAGCCGGCGCGTTGGGGCAAGGTAAACCGCC
>JBPCSC010000084.1:0-27378 GCA_051007495.1 Methylococcaceae bacterium
TGTGAGGCCGGATATGCGCCGGTTTAATCCTTTGGATCTGGTATTTGAATTCAAGTATGCGGGCTTGAACGAACTGGGCCTGACCGGAGTTGAAGTCAAGGCCAGAACCCGGGAAGAGTTAATGGCCCTGCCGCTGATTGCCCACAAACTGGCCGAAGCCGAAGAACAGGTAAAGCGATATGGTGAAACGCTTAAAACCCGCTATGCTCTTCCCGCTATCAATGCGTATGCCGTGGTGGCGATAGGTTTGGAGCGAGTGGTTTATAAAGAAGTGGTGGGTTTAGGGTATACGTGAGAGTTGTTCGGCCAATGACCAGAGTATATGTTCCTGTAGTACAGGATCTGCCTGTGTCAGTCGGGATTGCAGGGCCGATACTATCTGGGGAGAGGCGGGCGCGTTACCCAGGGCCACGGCTATATTTCTAAGCCAGGCGTTATACCCTATGCGTCTGATGGGTGACCCTTCCATATCTTTGAGAAAACGGGTTTCGCTCCAATCCCATATACTCAATAAACTCGCAGTATCCAGACCGTGGCGCGGTTTGAAATCCGGTTCCCGGGTGATTTGCGCGTACCGGTTCCAGGGACATACCAGTTGGCAATCGTCACATCCGTATATTCGATTGCCTATGGCACGGCGAAATTCCAGGGGTATTATGCCGCGCCATTCGATAGTCAAATAGGCGATGCAGCGACGGGCATCGAGTTGGTATGGGGCGATTATGGCTTGGGTAGGGCAGATGTCCATGCACGCCGTGCAACTGCCGCAATGGGGCGTTACGGGTTGATCTACAGGCAGTGGGAGATCGGTATAGATTTCCCCTAAAAAAAAGAATGAACCGGCGTTACGGTGGATAAGGTTGGTGTGTTTACCTATCCAGCCTAAACCGGCCTGACTGGCTAAGGGTTTTTCGAGTACGGGCGCACTGTCGCAAAATACCCGGTACTTCATCCCGGTTATTTGTTGGCGTATTTGTTCCGCCAGGGTCTGCAAGCGTTTTCGTATGAGTTTGTGATAATCCCGCCCCAATGCGTAACGGGAAATATAAGCCGCCTCGCCATTATTCAGTTGCGCCCAGGCCTCAGGCATGGGTTCAGGCAGGTAATCCATGCGTACACAAATAACCCTTATCGTGCCCGGTTGCAGAGTATCGGGTTGGGTGCGTAGTGCGGCTTGATCGGCCATCCAGTTCATGTCGCCATGAAACCCTGCCGCCAACCATTCGTGTAGCCGGGCCGGAGCCACACCCATATCAATTCCGGTAATAGCCGTGTGTTGGAAGCCCAGTTCCTGGCCCCAGTGCCGGATCCGCTCAGCCAGTTCCGGCCCGTTTTCTTTTTCCCTGTACTCGGTTACGGTCTGGTTCAGGCCGGTTGTCTCAGTTCTTTAGGCAATGAGAACACCACCTTTTCTTCTATGCCTTTATTTTCACGCACCACCTGACCGCCCCAGCTTTTAAGCTTGTCTACTACTTCTGTTACCAGAATTTCAGGGGCTGATGCACCGGCGGTGATGCCAATCTTGGTCGAATCCGTTACCCAGTCCTGTTGTACCTGCTGGGCATGGTCGATGAGGTATGAAGGACGGCCCATTTTCTCGGCTATTTCACGCAAGCGGTTGGAGTTGGAGCTATTAGGCGAACCCACCACCAGTATCACGTCACATTCTTCAGCCAGCTTTTTGACCGCATCCTGACGGTTTTGAGTGGCGTAGCAGATGTCGTCTTTTTTAGGCCCAATGATGGACGGAAAACGCTCACGCAGGGCAGTGATTACCGCTTGTGTGTCGTCAATGGAAAGGGTGGTTTGAGTCACATAAGCCAGATTTTCCGGATGCTTGACCGCCAGTTTGGCGACATCATCAGGCGATTCGACCAGATAAATTCCGCCTTGCGGGTTTACATATTGGCCCATGGTGCCTTCAACTTCAGGGTGGCCGGCATGGCCTATGAATACGATTTCTCGACCTTCGTGGGCATGGTGATGGACTTCGATATGAACTTTGGTCACTAAAGGACAGGTGGCATCAAAGATACGCAGGCCCCGATCACGGGCTTCGGCTTGTATGGCCTGAGAAACCCCATGAGCACTGAATATGACGGTGGCTTTTTCAGGAACCTCAAACAGTTCCTCCACGAATACGGCTCCGCTGTCGCGCAGGCCATCCACTACATAACGGTTATGGACTACTTCATGGCGCACATAAATGGGTGCGCCGAAAACTTCAATGGCGCGTTGCACGATGTCTATGGCCCGGTCTACGCCGGCACAAAATCCACGCGGGTTGGCAAGTATGATTTCCATAGGGAAGATAGATTGGGTTTGGGGAAAAGGGACTCGGATTTTCACACGGCCTATCGGTTGTGACAACGGGAAAATCCTTGCGGGAATTAGGCGGGCGAGCGAAGCACCGACAGGCGTTGCAGGGCGGTTTCTGTCGTATCCGCCAGAATGTTGACGTGCCCCATCTTGCGACCGGAACGCGCCTCCCGCTTGCCGTACAGGTGCAGTTTGAGTTCGGGTTGTTCCAGTAGACGGGCAAGGTGCGGAGAACCGTCGAACCAGGGTTCTCCCACCAGATTGGCCATGACCACAGGACTCAGCAAGCGGGTATCGGCTGGGGTCCATCCGCACAGGGTTCTAACCTGTTGCTGAAACTGGCTGGCCAGACAGGCATCCTGAGTGAAATGGCCGCTGTTGTGCGGGCGAGGGGCGATTTCATTGATCAGGAGCGTGTCATCGTGGGTGACAAAAAATTCAACCGCCAGCACCCCGATGTAATCCATGTGTTCGGCCAGTCTTGTGGCCATGTCCAGGGCTGTGCGGGAGACGTGCGCCGACACCCGCGCCGGGACGATGCTGACATCCAGTATGCCATCACGATGGAGATTTTCGGCTACCGGATAACACGCGGTTTGCCCGGCGGCGGTGCGGGCTATGACCACCGACACTTCGGTTTTGAGGGCTACACGCTGCTCCAGTACGCTGGGCTTGAAGCCCAATGCACTAAAAGCGGCCCGAACGTCGTCCGCGCTGTGGACTTGAATCTGCCCCTTGCCGTCGTACCCTAAACGAGCCAGTTTCACTATGCCGGGCAGGTAGTCGGTTGATGCGTGCAGCAGGTCTGCTTCGGTTTCGATGACCTGAAACGGAACCACCGGAAAGCCCTGGCCAACCAGATAGCGTTTTTCACTGATGCGGTCTTGCGCGATGGCTACACAGTCAGCCGAGGGGCTGACTCTGACGGTTTTGGCCAGGTAACGCAGGCTGTCAGCCGGCACGTTTTCGAATTCAGTGGTAATGGCCGCCGAGACTGAAGCCAGTTGATCCAGTGCTTCACGATCATCGTAACCGGCACACAAATGCAGGTTGGCCAGTCGACCTGCCGGGCTGTCGGGGTCTGGATCCAGCACCGCTACCCGATACCCCATGGCGATGGCAGCCAGAGCAAACATCTGCCCCAGTTGGCCACCGCCCAGTAATCCTAAAGTGGCGTGAGGAAGAATGGGGTTCATGGGTTGGCCCCTGGGTGCTCCACCTCGGGTAAGCGTGCCATCAGTACCGTTTCGGTTTGTTTTCGGCGAAAATCATTGAGACGGGTGGCCAGTTCAGGGTTGTGCAGCGACAAGATAGACGCAGCAAACAGGCCGGCATTGGTGGCTCCGGCTTCACCGATAGCGAAGGTGGCTACCGGCACACCCTTGGGCATTTGTACTATGGAGTAGAGGGAGTCCTGCCCGTTGAGATAACGCGAAGGAACCGGCACACCCAATACCGGCAATGCGGTTTTGGCCGCCAGCATGCCCGGCAGATGCGCGGCTCCACCGGCACCGGCAATGATGCACTGTAGCCCGCGCCCGGCGGCTGACGATGCGTATTCAAACAATAAATCCGGTGTCCTGTGTGCGGAAACTACCCGGGTTTCGTATGCCACTCCAAACTCTTGGAGGATGCGTACGGCGTGCGCCATCACCTCCCAATCGCTGGTGCTGCCCATTACAATGCCCACTTGAACCATTCGGTGTTACCCTGTTGCAAAAAAAAGGGACATATCTTATATGATTTCAGCACGATCTGGTGGGGTCTGCCTGGAATTATGCGCTTGCTGCATACAAAAGCACCTCACTTTCTAACCCTCCTAACCAACCGATCAAACCGAACGTACCGATGACTGACACCGAAAACGACGCTTTGCCCAAAGAAACGGCCATCTCACCTGAATCACCAGAAATAACACCCAGTTGGAAGCCCTTGTGGTGGGTGTTGGGTAGTCTCACCCTGATTGTGGTGCTAGGCGAATTCGCACTGGACTTCATTATTGAGGGACTGGAGTTTTTATTCGAGATAATCGAGCACATTTATCTGCTCTTGGTAGAGGCACCAGAAGAGATACTGGAAGATTACATAGAGGATTGGTTGGCGGTTCATTATCCTCTGGATGCGTCCCGCTATTCCGAGATGGTAACGGCAATAGGCCTGACGCCAGTCAAGATACTCGTAGGTATTGTTTTGCTAAAGGCGTTGTTGAGGTATATCCGCGAGCATGGATTTCCCCGGATCGGACGCTGGGTGAACAGACATTATCAGTCTGTGCGCCTGGCTATAAAACTACTGGCCTGGCCTTATAAAGTAGTGGCCGTGGTATTGGTGCTGGGGATATTGCTAATACTGATTTAAGCTTGATTCAGCCTGATGGCCCAAGGGCGACAGACCTGTCGCCCCCGGGGTCAGATTGCCCGGCTTTAATCATTCACCAGGCATTTTCTTTCTATGGCATTGAAATACGTATGGATAAAGTCGTCCCGCAAAAATGGGGAGTCGGCATGTATCAGGCTGTTTCGGTACTCCCTTAAAACCCCATAGAGACTATGGCGGTGAAACTCATAAGCCGGGCGGGAAAGAGTTGTTTCACAGGCTTCAATACCCTCCAGGCTATACCGCAGTATGGCTTCCAGTTCGTAGATGTTGATGCTTTCTTCCTGATACCCTACCGGTCGTTGTTGAAGTAATTTCTCCACATAACTGACCAACTCCCTGAATATAAACATCTTGCCGGCATCACTGTCGGAACTGGTGTCGAGTTTCAAGCGGTTGGCTCTGTCCCTGAGTGCATCCATCAAGGCATCCCAGTCATTCTCGTCCATCATCAGGTTGATGCGATGGGAAATATCCTTGAGCAGCATTTCCTGTGTGACGTTGACAATTTTGGCTATGGATACCCCATAAAATAATAGCCCCATCACGGCATTAACGGCATTACTGAGCATACACCAGCCTGTGGGGTTATAAGGCCCGCCCAGGTTGGAGGTAACGGCAACGGCGTTAAACAACAGGCTGTACAGAATGACCACATCATTGCTTTTGTCCATATCGGGGTAATCGCCGATACCGAGTTTTATCTGTGCGAAGTCGGTCAGGGTGATGAATAGTATCTCCAATGCCCATAACAACAAGGGCATGAAAGGCGAGTGATGCTTGGTGACCCAAGAGAAAAATGTATTTTTTTCGTCTGGTGTGTGGTGCGGTTGCATATTGGTTTATCCTTAGATTGCTGCCATTCAATACACCCCTTCCGTATGATGGGAAGGGGGTATGGCCAAGGCTTATTAAGCGTGTTCGCGGTTATTCAGCAATTCTTCCACATCGGTGAATAATTGCTGGATGGCGGGATCGCCCACCAGAGGACAATCATTCAACTTCAGGCCATTGTGGTACAGCTTTAAGCTGGAATACAAAGTGCTGATGTGTTCGCGGTTGGCCTGTTTGCCGCTGAATTGATCGGTCGCAATGGCACTAATCCCTTCATGGATATACCGCAGTATGACTTCATACTCATAGAAATTGATTATGTTGTCTTTGTAGTTGTAGGGGCGGTGTTGCAGTAACAGATTGACATAACTCGCCAGTTCCTTGATGAGCAGGCTACAGGTTGCCGGGCTGTCGTATTTATGGTTTTTGAGTTTCCAGGAGCGTTCCCGGAGTGCGTCAAGTAAACTGTCCCAGTCTTCTTCGGTGATCATCAAATGAACTTTTAGCGAGATGTCATCCAGTACTCTGTCCTGGTGGCGGTTAACCAGTTTGGCTATTGTGACACCATAAAATAACAGGCCCAATGGATCCTGTATGGCCACGGTCATGAGTATCCACCCGGAAGGATCAAACGGGCCGCCCAGGTTGCTGGATACTGCAATGGCATTGAACACCAGGTTATACCAGAGTGCAAAATCGGAGCTTTTGTCTATTCCGGCATAGTCTCCCAGGCCGGTTTTTATGATGGCGAAATCCACAGTGGCGATAACCAGAATCAATAGGCCCCATGCAAGCAGGGGTACTTTGATGCCATCGGTTTCAGTTAGCCAGTCGAGAACGTATTTTTGCTTTTGCATGTTCTTGTCAGCGTGTAAAAAATGTCGGGCAATACCCGACCAAACCCGGATCAGGCCTGGGTACGGGTATTGAAACCTGTATTAGAGGGAAATGGCGAAGCCGAGGTTGGTGGAGTAATCCGGGCTAAAGCGGGTAAAACCCCAGTTACAGCCGGTAAAGAACGCAAGCCGTTCATTCATGATCCATTGAGCACCAAAACCAATCAACTGCTGCTGTGGCCAACTGGCTGTGCCATACCCCGCCGAAGTAATGTCGGGTGTGGGTATATGGCCGTGATAACCATTGATATAAACAGCAACGTCGTCGAATATGTCGCGCTGGAACGCCCACTGCACGGTGGGCAGGAATAAATCGTTTTCATTGCTGGAATGGCGAGTGACGCCTATATTCCATTCAAAGGAAAGATCGCCAGGCAGTTCGTGATCGATCAAAAGATTCAATGAGTATTGATCGTCACTTTCATAAGCCTTGGAGGCCAGCCATTTGCCGGTTTGTATGGTGGCTTCCAGGCCTAAAGTGGCATTAAACCAGCCATATTCCACAACACCGAGATGAATTTTGGTATCGAAACCGACCGGGGAAAACCCTACGGTGTCGGAGTCTACGGTAAGGCCGCTGGATAATACCCGCAGTTCCATGTCGTTGGTGAGTCCATAGCGCAGCAAATAAGGCATGCCCCAGGAAGAATTGGAGATATCGCTGCCTCCGGTAAATGAACCGGGATTGGCTTCCACATAAATGCCGCCTTTGGGCAGGGTAAAGGCACTATTGGGGAAATTGGTCAGATCAGGGCCAGGATAATGTATATCGGCCTGCGATCTTTTAATTTGCAGGCTTTCCGGGGCACTCGTTCCAAACAACTGGAACAAAGCGTCAAACGGACGCCAGGAGGGTAGGGCGGTGGCCGCCGCCTGAGCGGCTTCCTGAGGAGGAAGATCATCCGGTAATAAGGATTCTTCTGCCGCCATAAGGGGGAAGGAGTATATCTGGCTCAGGAATATGAGCGAACAGAGAAAAAATGAAGTTTTGGGTAAGTATGTTGTGTGTGTCATGGTTGTAAATAAAACAAGGTGGAAAGAAAAATTACGGGCGTATGCGACGGGGCGCGTTGGTCACGTTAATAAACTCCTGACGGGTGGGTGGGTGGATAAAAATCATGATGGTGTACCTGAATAAAACATCATGGGTGAAAATAAAAAGCAGTGGCCAGTATGCTGTAGGCGACCAACATGAGCACGCCTTCCAGCCAGTTTGAATTGCCATCGCTGCTGATCATGTTTGAAACCAGAACCGCTACGGCCATGGCCATGAGTTCAAAAGGGCCGAATTCCAGGCTCATGGGGTGTCCCATCAGATAACCTGTGAATACCAGTATCGGGGCTACCAGTAAAACAATCTGCAAACTCGATCCCATGGCTACACTGACCGCCAGATCCATCTTGTTCTTACGGGCAAAACGAATGACGGTGATGTATTCAACCGTGCCGCCGAACAGGGGGATGAGTATCACACCGGTGAATAAAGGACTTAGCCCTACGGTGTTAATGGCGGTTTGCAGGTTATCTACCAGTATTTCTGAAACGAATACCAATACTATGCTGGCACCGAGTAAAAGAGCGGTATTCGATTTAACTGAGGGTGGGAGGGCGTGGGTGTCTTCTTCTTCGCTGCCTTCATCCATTTCATAAAGGTGTTTATGAGTTTTCATGGAGAAGAACAGGCTTAATAAATAAAACATCAACAACAAGCCCGAAGCCACCAGTGAAAATCGTATCAGGGTGGAGGGTTCAAGGCCGTCTGAGGTGTAATGAATGGAGGCCGGTGTTAACAGGACGATCAAGGCCAGTATGAGTGAAGAAGCATTTATGCGGGCGGCGTGAGTCTGAAATTCCTGTACCGGGTATTTAAGCCCGCCCAGAGTCATGCCGGCACCTAATGCCAGCAACAGGTTGGCGATAATGGCACCCGAGATACTGGCTTTAACCACTTCAACCAGGCCTTGATTCAAGGCGACTATGGACACCACCATTTCGGTGGCGTTGCCGAACGTAGCATTCAGCAAACCGCCCAGCGACGAACCCACTACTTTGGCCAGGTTTTCTGTGGCGTGGGCAATCATGGCGGCCAGAGGCACTATGGCCAAACCGGACACCACGAACGTCAGCATGGGATGGGCTTCAATGCTATTGAGGATAAAGGCCGCCGGAAGAAACAATAACATGCCAGCCAGTATGGGGTTTTCCAAACCCATATAATGGGTAATAAGATTCCGCATTTCAGTGCTCCTGAGTATTGTTTTGGGGGTAGCGTTTATCAAGGTCATCCAGAAACCGGTTAATTTGCTTGTCGGCAAAGTCAGTGTGTCCGGATTTTTCCATACCGAGTTTTTTTTTGATTTTCCGGGTGGTTTCAGGCATCAGTATGACTCCCCCGGCCAACAGAAAGGGCAGGCCGAAAATTCCGGGCAAAACAAAACCGGCAAAACCTACTCCCAAGAGCATCGCCCCAACATCACGCGGCATATGTTCTATACGTGAGTTCAAGGCATCTTCGGCTGTGGGTGTGCGGGCAGGAAGATGTAGGCCTGAATCATTTTCAGCAGGGTTGAGCTCAGGCTGTGCGTGATACGGGGTGACGGACATGGTGAAAAATTGTTTTTTATGATGGGGTATGGAAAACCGGTCGTTAGCGGGCCGCAATCCAGTTAATTTTGCCTCGATCAAGCAGCCAGCGTTCCTGGAATATCCGTTGAGCGGCTATACCGGCCTGACGGATAAATATTTGATTGAAGCGGGCATTGAGTATCAGCCCCAGGCCGGGTATCAGGCTGGATACCTCAGACCCGATCAATACTCTTTGCAGGGCGACCTGTGTGGTTTCAGTAATGGCCTGACGCATCAGGCTGGTCTCCATTTGCTGTTGGTAATCTTGCATGGCCCGGGTGCGTTCATCCGGGTCTATGGCTGTTGACAAAGCCAATACATGCAGCATCAGGATTCTGTCTTCATCTGTGTCGGTGCTGTGGCCATAAGCCTGGGATACCCGGTGTATCACCCGCAAAGCACCTCCAATCAGCAGGGGCACACCGGCCAGGGCGGCCACCGGGCCTCCGCCTCCAGTGGCCGCGCCCACTCCCAGGGCGATTCGTTCGGCATCGGTCAAAATCCGCTTCGCCAGTTCGTCCGCAAATTCCAAAGGCTGGGCAGCCAGGTCTTTTGTTGTTCTGATCTGCCGGTCCTTCAACCAGGCATCGTCGAGTATGTGGTCATCCTGGGCCAGTTGGGCCGCCATGCGGTTGATGGCCTGCATGAGGGCGGGCAGGGTGTCATCCGGGAGGATTTTGCTCATAACCCGACTGGCCTGCTCCGATACCTGCTGTAACACCCGGTTGCCCGGATCCGGTTGCTGGCATTTCCATGCCGCTATGGCGGCAACCTGGGTGTGTTCGTATGGGGTCAAGATGTTGATTGGCCCTTGCCGGGATAACGCCGCTCAACATCATCCAGATAGCGGTTTACCTGTCGCAAAGCCCCGTCCACGAAGCCTGCGTGATGGCCTTTTCTCCATTTATTGAGCATTTTCTCGTTACCCGGCCACAACACCAGGCCACCGAGAATCACGAACGGAGTGCCGATGATGCCGGGGATCACAATGCCGACCACGCCGGCGGATATGAGTATCCAACCCATGCTGCGGTTAAGGTGTTTCACCCGTTTGATGATGTCCTCTCCGCTTAAATCAGTCCGAATGCCATTTCCGGGGGGGATGGCGTTTTGGGTGGTTTCAGTCCAGTCCTGCTTGCTGATGAACTCTCCTACCAAGGGCGGCAGGTCTTTGAAATCAGGTTCAGACGGGCTTTGAATGGCTTCTTCAACAGGGGGTAAGGCGGATGTGTCTGTCAGCACTTCTGCTATTGCTTCCGGTTGGGTTTCCGGTGCTTCCCTGGAAGTCAGGACGTAATCCGTGCTGCTGGCCAGGATTTTCGTGGCCTCAGCAGCGGGTTTTTTCACTGTGCGTTTGCGGCGTGGGGTGGTGGGTTTTTTAGGGGGGGGGGTCGTCATGGGGCAAGTCTCTTGTGGTTTGAGGAATGCGGCATGTTGCGGAGCGTGTGGCTGGATTGCTGGTACACCCGGTTGACGCCGAGATTGGCGACAATGCCTGAGGTGATGCCATTGAGTACTCCAGCGTAACCGCCAACGATGCACAAGGCATTGGGTATCCAGGATTGGCGGCAAGCCGCTTCGATCCGTTCTTTATGGGTGCGTGTGAGGTTAACGGTTTGGGCGAAACCCTCCAGTCTGTCTCCTAAAATGACCAGATCGGTGTTTTCATGGTGGAGTGCAGACGTGTTGCCCATGGATATGGTGACGTGGACTTCTCTGGCCAATTCCGGGTTGATGGAGCCACTGCCAATGTAGGTAACCAGTACGCCGCGTTTTTTCATGCCCTGCAGGAAGCGAATTTTTTCGTCGTGAGAGAAATCTCCCCCGTGCAAACCGATACCCATGGTCTCGGCCAGTTTTTCGGTTGCGGAAGCCGATTGGCCCGAGAGCAGGAACACCTGCATACCCAGTTGGTTGAGGTGTTGCACCTCGTTGGCTACCCGTGACACGGGCGACTGGCGGAAATCCAGCTTGGCGATGGGTTCGCCGTCGATTTCAACCAATAAGCCTCTGACGGCGGTTTTCTTGCGGTCGAGCTTGGGATCTTCTCTGAGCACCAGTGTGTGATTGCCCTGACGGATGGCGATGCGGTCGGTTTCCATGGCGATCAAAGGCGGTTGGCGCACGATCAAGCCTTTCATCTGACAGGCATCAACCAGGGCCGTAGCCCGTTCGTCTCCCAGGTAAAGGGCCGCACCGGCAGCCAGTTTCAGCAGGTTGTCGGTTTCTGACTCAGCCAGGCGGGAGTTCATTTCGACCAGTTCAATCCGGGGAGCCGACCAGGCAGGGTGGTCATCCAGAACCACAAACCCGCTTTCACCCAAACGCCTAAGTGCGCTGGGGGTTTGGGTGATGATGCCGCGATCCAGGGCGTAGCCCATGTCGTGCAGGGTTTCCATGGGTACCGCGAGGTTGGCACCGGAGGCGTGATCCTGATGCAGTACTGCACCTACCGTGAACAGGCCACCAACAAAATAGCCTACACCGGCAATGGCCAGGGTGGGTGGCACCATTTTGTCGGCGATGTCTGCCGAATGGCGGTTGAGTTGTGGGTCATGGGTGAGGCGGCTTGCGGTTTGGAACAGGCTTTGGGCCACTTTGGCGGCTTGACGTTCCAAACCGATATGGGTGACTTCCACTTCAATCTGGCCTGCCAATAAGGTGCTGCCGGCCAGTATTTCATCCCCGGACACCAAGCGTCGGGGGAGGGTGGTGCCAGAAATGACTTTCTGCTCAACCAGGCCGGTACCGGATATGAGTTTGCCATCGACAGGTACGGCGGTAGGGGCTTCGAGACGAATACGATCGCCAACTTGCAGGGCTTCGGTGCTGACCACCGCATCGACGGTCTCGGAGCGTACCAGATAAGTGTGGGACGGTATGGGCAGGCTGGTTTCTACCAAGGTGCGGCAGTTCTCGGCCAGGTTTTTGTTGGAACGCCGTGCCCAGAAACTGAACGACCATTCCATCAAGGCGTGAGCAATGATTTGACCGGTGGTGATCGAACACGCCAATAGCCCCGTGTACAGTACCGGCAGGCCTATCTTGCCCTTGCTCAGTTGTTGCGCGGCTTCTTTGATGGTGCTCAGGTTAGAGACCACCAAAAGACCAATGCAGACCGGCAGTAGGGCCGGAACCGCCAGTTCGCCCAGTAAAGATAGCCCCAAGGTGGCATTGGCCAGGGCCATTTTGGGTGGTGCCATGTCCAGGGTGGCGAGTGCAGTGCCGGACGTGCTCAGTTGAACCTCGGCCAGTCTCACCAGTTGGGTGATGTCGACGGTTTCAGGCTCAAACACCACCCACAACCGACCGGTAGATGCAGTGGTGGTGGCTTTCTTGACACCGCCCAAGGTTTTAACGGCGTCTTCCATACGTTTGCGTAAGCCGCTGTCACGAGTTAAAGCCGGATGACGTAACAGCAAACGGCCCGGGCCGGTTTGTGCAACCTCAAATTGCGAGACCAGATCAGCATAACGGTGCAGGGTCAGGGCGTGTCCGGGTGTCCAGTGGCTCAGTTGTTGGTCATCCAGACCGTCGTTCTGGCCGCCCAGGGTGTCAGCCAGTTTATGCAGAAAGGGTTTGCGTTCCTGTGCGTCGACCTGGAAATGAATAATGGCTTTGCCGGTATCGGGCACTATGGTGATGGAGCGTACTTCGAGAAAGGCAAATACCCGGCGCACAAAGCGACGGCATTGTATTCCGCCTTCAGTACCGAACAGCGTGGGATAAGCGATGTGCAGTTCATCGCTCAGGAATTGTAGAGAGGGGGCTATGACGACGGTATTCATGCCAGGATGTCCTCAGCATAGGGAGTTAACACACCCTGTTCGACCATTTGTTCCAGTTCCAGTACGACATGGCGTGATTTGTCGTCCAGAACATCATAAATTTCTCTGAGCTTTTTGCGGCGGCGGTTGATTTCAAAACCCATCGTGGCGATGAGTACGGCGGCAAAAAACAGTGTGACGGTTTCACTGACCTGATTCATGGGAATACCTGCTGTTGTTATTGTGGCGTCATAAGTGATCAGCCGGCCAGTTCAGACGCGCTGTGCCGGAGTACTTCTAAAGTGTTTTTCCAGCCTTCCCTGTGGAGTTTGTCCTCAATTTGTTGTTCTATGTCCTGACAGCGGCGGTGGCTGTGGACAAATCTCAGGAAGTCTTGCATGACTGTGACGGCTTGCTCACTGTTCTTGATTAAACCCAGACATAAACGGAAACCCCTATAGCCTGTGGGTGATGGGCGGGTTTTGGTCAGGACATCGTAAACCAGAATAATGGGATCCTTGCCTATCCAGTCGGGGTTGGCGCGAATCAAGGCAATTGATTGTTGTTGCGTCAGTACGTACAAGGGATCATGGTTTTGGAATTCCCGTATCATCTTGAAGTTGTCGCGTATTACTCGGGCCGCGACCGACTTCCAGCCGGAATCAATGATGTAAAAATGAAAACGAGCCATGGAGGCCATCTCTACAGATGACGTGTCCGTTGGGGGTTCGGCCGCTTGGGGTTCTAAATTATCTTGGGATGTCACCGTTGGATACCTTGCGAGTCATGGTTTGTGGGGGGTTATCAACGAAGAACCCATACCCCGAAGATACGGGATATGGGTTCCGCTGTGCCAGTCAGGATGACATCGCTCAGGTTACGGGCTGTTCTTCCGTGACACCGGCATGATGGAGTTCGAGTTCCATGCGATGCCTGCGCTCGGCCTCCAGTTGGGCTACTTTGCGCATCGGCCAAACACCGTTGGCGAGTGCGCCCAGTGAGGCGATGTTGTTGGTGACTACGGATGCCGCCACGCCAAAGCCCAAGGTGAATACCCCGGCGACGCAGGCCAGGTTAGGAATCAGGATCATGATCCAGCTGTTGTTGACATTGCGTTCCATGGCCTTAGCGACATCGCGGAGTTCACACAGCTTGCTGAGACCTTGCTCCATGAACACGATTTGCGCTGTATCGGTGGCGATGGAGGTTGCTCCGCGCAGCGAGATGGAAACATTGGCTTTTTTGAGGGCGATGGAGTCGTTGATGCCGTCTCCGACAAAACACACCTTTTTGCCTTCCTGCTGAAGCTTTTCCACGTAATCGGCTTTGTCGGCCGGCAATACCTGGGCGAAATAACGATCCATGCCCAAGTCTTGAGCCAGTTTGCGCGTGGGGGCTTCGTGGTCACCGGAAATGATGGCCAGATGCTTGATGCCGCGCTTCCGCAAACCGTCCACGATGTCCCTCACTTCAGGGCGTACTGCCGCTTGCAATTCGAGTGCGCCGCCGATTTTGTCATCCACACCGACCATGACCATGGTGTTGCCTTCCAGATGGGCTTCATCCAGGGCCGCTTCGATTTCAGGTGTCAGGGTGATGCCTTCCATTTCCATGTAGCGTTTGCTGCCCACTTTGATGGTATGTCCGTCTATGCCTACGCTGATGCCATAACCGACCTTATATTCCGTTTCGTCGGTGGTGGTCAGGGCAACGCCCTGTTCTTCAGCCTTATGCATTATGGCCAAGGCTATCGGATGGTGGAATTTTTGCTCGGCGGTGGCTGCAAAACGCAGGATTTCAGTTTCGCTGTAGCCGTTGCCGGTGATGATGCGACCGACTTCGGGGCGTTCACGGGTGAGGGTTCCGGTTTTGTCGAACAGAACCGTGTCGATTTCACCCATGAGTTCCAGTGCCCGACCGTCTTTGACCAGTATGCCCTTTTGTGCACACAGAGCCAGGGTAGACAGCATGGCCAAAGGGGCGGCCATGCGGATGCCGGTTCCGAGGTCACTGTTCAAAACGGCAATTGCACCCGGCGGACCCAAGGTAGCCATGGCCAGTCCACTCAAGGCCAGGGTAGGAATCACGATACTGTCGGCCATGCGTTCGCCCTTGTTTTGCGAAGTGAGCTTGTAACCAGCGGTGTCGTCCAGAATCTGGCTGATCTTGGCGGAGGCGGTTTCGCTGCCGGCTTTCTCGACCGAGATGAAAATCTTGCCGGCGACCATGATGGTGGACGCAAACACGCGATCACCCACGCCTTTTTCAGCCGGGGTGGACTCACCGGTCAGGGCTTGCTGGTCGATCATGGCCATGCCGTCTACGACGTGACCATCTACCGGAACCATGTCACCGGTATGGGCAACGACCACATCGCCGGCTTTGATTTTGTCCAGAGAAACTTCGATTTCCACTCCATCCTGGTACAGCCATACGAAGCGGGGTTGCTTGCCGAATGCACTCAGCAGCATTTTTTTGGAGTTGTCTTCGGTTTTCTTGACCAGCATGCGCCCAAAGGACAAACAGATACACATAACCGCACCGGCGAAAATTTCCAGCGTGGCCAGACAGCCAACCACCACGATGGCGTCCAGTACGTCTACTCCCAGGCGTTTTTCCTTGGTGACGACTTCATAGGCCCCCTGGAAGCTGGGGATGGCGGTGTAGGCGAAGAGTATGGCCGCAGCCGGCATCAGCACGGGAGCGGCAAATTGGGCTACACCCGCTAAAGCCAGAGAACCTATGTTGATGGCCAGGTCAAGATCCAGCGCGTCGAGTTCGGATTGATGTTCGGCATTGGCCAGAGCGGAATCCAGTATCTCGATTACTTGATGACGGGTCAGGCGACGGGGATCGTATTCGATCTGAACGGTGCAGCGCAGCGGGTTGGTGCTATAGCGATCCACGCCCAGTATGCTCATGAGTTCGCGTTCGAGAATCTGGCAAAGATGAGCTTTGCGGTACAGTACCGGGTTTTTCAGCTTCATGAAGCCGACCCGTTCGCTGATGACCTGAAAGCCTGTAATGATGTGCCCGTAGCGATGAAAATGGGCTACCCCGTGGCGGTCTCTTGCGGTAATGACCGGGGCTACGTGGGGGGAGAGAATCAGGCTTTGACCGGTCGGAGGTGGGGTGGTGGACTGGGCCGCTGGCTCGGTGGCGGTCAGGCATTCAGACAAGCTGGACAGCGTGTCTTTGAGGGAGTGTGTTTCTATGTTGAAGCGCAGTTCGACCGAGGCTTTGCCTTCACGGTTGAGTGTGGCACCGGTTATTTGAATCAGCGAGAAAACACGGTTCAGGAAGCGGCGGCAGTGTTGATTGTCGGATTCGGCAAACAGGGTCTGGCTTTGTACGGCGATTACGCCGGGTGCGGGGAAAGATAGGGAGACATCTGCACGGGCGGGCAGGTGATCCGCTGCGGTTGTGGCAGTTGAGTGGTGAGCAGAATGGGCATCATCAAACATAAAAATATCCTGTCTTTTTATTAGCTAATCAGGGCAAAGGTCTCGTCAGTTGAGAACCTGAGGGTTGCTGTATCTTGAGTTGAGAGGCTGTCAACCTGCTCGGCAAGGCGGTTGTTTTTCTCCAGGCCGGGGTTTGATTCGGTGCAGTAGTGGCGTACCGCACCGTACGGCCTATGAAAGGAGGGGAGAACGCCGAGGTTGCCAAACCGGTTGACGTGCTTGCTCGATCAGGTGGAGGACTTAATGCCTTTGGCTTCGTTTACGGCATCAACAGCCGCCTTGCCGCCATCAATCAGACCCTTGACTATGGCGTTGTCTTGAGGAATGGACTTGGCCACAAACACGGTGGCGTACACCACACCGTATGAAACCATGTAAGAACTGGTGTAGGTGAAACGCGATACGGAATTGCCGATGTCGGTGCCGACCTGACCCACGCGTTCACGGGTGCGGGTGGCATCTTCAGTGGCCTGATTCAGGGCATCTTTCATGGCATCGGCTATGGAACCCAGTGGGTCGTTTGATTCTACGCTGGAGGCTTGAGCATTCATGTTGTGGACTCTTAAAGTTAAAGGGTTAAGTGGATAGATTGTGTTTCAAGTTATAAGCCCAAGTCGGGCGTTTTGAGTTTTTTGAGTTCTGGCGAACCGGCGAACGACGTGGCCGTACGTACGTAATTATGCTAACGATAAAAATTGTCGATTGGAAGAAAGAGAACCTGATTTTCTAGCAGAAAATGTGTTTATCAGGGATAAAATTTGTGCGGTCGATTTAGCTCACCAGTTCAAATAGATCATCCACATCCACGATCAGTACCACCCGTCCGTTTCCCAGCAGCGCGGCTCCACCTATAGCAGGTATGGCGGTGATGCAGGGATGGACATCTTTGACGAACAAATCGGAATACCCTCTGATGCGGTCAACTTCCAAAGCCATGCGACCCGATTCCGCAACGACGATCACGGCGTGTCGATCCAGGCTGGGGTCAGGCTCGGGTATGTTCACTTCCGAATGCGGCAGGCGCAGGATGGCATCCAACCGGACCAGCGGAAGGAACGCACCTTTCCACAGCAGCGCAGAATGCCCGTTCACGCAGTGTACTGCGGCCTTGTCCACGCTGAGGCTTTCCTCAATCTGACGCTTGGGTATGGCCAGGACTTCCCGCCCGGTTTCCACTTCCAATACTTCCTGTAGCGCGGCAGACAGCGGCAGTTGTATGGTGAAGACACAGCCCTTACCGGCTTCACTTTTGACCATGATGATGCCGCCCAGTTGGTCAATGTTGGTATGCACCACGTCCATTCCTACCCCACGACCCGAAGTTTCACTCACTTGGCTGGCCGTCGAAAAACCCGGCGCGAAGATGAATTGCAGAATTTGTTCCTCACTAAGCCCGTGACTGTCTGCGGCAGTCACCAGACCCCGTTCTACTGCTTTGGCCAATACGCGGTGGGTGTCAATTCCCTGGCCATCATCGCTGATCTGGACGATGATGCGATTTCCCTGCTGCCTGGCTTTTAGCGTGATGAGTGCCTCTTCCGGTTTGTTCAAACGCAGGCGTTCTTCCCGGGTTTCGATGCAATGAACAACACTGTATCTGAGCATGTGCATCAGGGGATCGGTCAGAATTTCGATCATGGTTTTGTCTATGCGTACTTCCTGGCCTTGAAAAACCAGACGAACTTTTTTGTTTTTGGCGTGCGCCAAATCCCGCACCGGGCGCGGGAAACGCTTGAATACCGTTTCCATGGGTACCACCCGCAGAGCCAGGGCATTTTCCTGAAGTCGTATCAGTGATTCGCGCAGGCGGCGACCGGCGTCGGAGTAGTGATCCCGCTGTTCCGACGAGGCGGCTTCGAGTTGACGGCGGATCTCGGCCATGCGCGGATGCCTGTCCTGCAGATCGGGGGTGAGGCTTACTATGAGTTCGGCTACGGGATCATTCCTTCTGGCGTGTTCGAAACGGCTGATGGCCAGGGCCAGTTCACCGATTTCATTCATGAACAGGTCTAGTGTTTCGGTGGGTACTCGTATGTACTGGCCTGGGTCAGTGGCGGGTTTGTCAGGAGTGCTGACCGGGGTGATTTCACCTAACCAGGCATCCAGCAGGCCAGTATCGGCTGAGAGGCCGGATAGCGATTCCAGTTGTTTGAGTTGAATGCCCAATTCTCTCAGGTGGGTCAGGCCGGCTTCCTTGTGGTGGTCGGTGAGTGATCCCGACTGATCCAGCAACTGGCGCAGTCCTGCGAAGTGGGCGGCCAGTTCGGTGAAATTCATGACCGTGGCGGCGTATTCCAATCCTTCCAGTAGCGGCGGCAAATCTGCCACTGGTGTACCGCCGTACAGTGTGCGGCAAGCGGTGACCAGCTTGGGAAGCTGTTCCCGCACATGTTCAATGAAAAACCGCAGCATTTCAGAATCCGGTTCGTCGGCGGCAGGGGTGGGGTTGGCATCAGGCGGGGTGACAGGTTCGCGTGGTTGCTGTTGTTTGTGGGTTTGGGTCAGGCGGGTGTGCGTGGTGTGCAGACGCTCCAATACATCTTTTGGGGGGGCGGTATCTTGTCGTGTGTTCAAGACCTCACTCAGCAGCGTTTTTAATGCGTCGGCGGCATCCAGCAATAAAGGGATGAGTTGATCGTCAAGCTCAATCAAACCCGAACGTACCAGTTCCAGCACGTCTTCAGCCTTATGGGCCACAGCCTGCATGGCCAGTATATCCATGGCTTTGCTGGTGCCTTTTATGGAATGAAAAGCACGGAACAACTCGGCTATGCCTCCGGGCTGGAGTGAGTCGGTTTCGGCATCTACCAGTAAAGTTTCTATCCGTTCCAGGTGTTCACGGGTTTCGATTCCAAATTGTATCCACAGGGTTTCGATTAAAGCGTCAGTCATGTGGGTTGCTTGTATGCGGTTCGAGTAAAGGAGGCAGGTTCAGTACGGAGACGATTCGATCCCGTACCTGGGCCAGGGCGAGGATTCCGGTCGGGATGCGGCCTTGTACCGGTAGAAAATCCGCCGCAGCGATGCGGGTCATTTGCATGAGTTGATCCACACCCAAAGCCCATAGCCGGGTTCTCACGTTGACCAGAATAAAGCGTTCGGGATCGTTTCGCTCGACAGGCCCTGTCCAGCCACAGGCGCGACGCAAATCCAGCACGGGGATGATTTCACCGCGACTGTGTATCACGCCGGTCAGGGCCGGGTTGCGATGGTGGGGGAGTCGGGTGATGTGTTCGTGTTCCTCAGTGCGTACCACCTCATCCAGCGTGATGACGCAGTACTCTGCACCGAGTCGAAACATCAGGAAGGCGTCGGTTAGCGAGGAGGGAATCAGGGTGGGGGGCGGGGCAGGTGTTGCGGCAACGATGGGGTTTGGTCGTGATGAGTGAGGAATCAAACGGCTGAGGTTGATGAGGCCGATACCGGCCAGGGGCGGGTGGGTAATACAGGCCTCTAGCTCGAGTGGTGCTGAAGGTGAACGGGGATCCGGCGGGAAGCTATGAATTTGATCGACGGCGACCCGCTGTATGCTGGTGATTCGATCGACATGTATGCCGAAACGGTATGTGTCCGCCTCACAAATGACAACCAGGCCAGACGAAGCGCAGACATCAGCGGGTATTGACGGGTATAGGTGTCGGGTGAGGCTGATCACGGTAAGTGGCTCATCCCTGAAGACCAGTGTACCCAGGTACAAAGGGTCGGGATGCGGGGCCAGTGTTTCCGGTTCGAGTTCAAGTACTTGCCGCACCCGCGACAGGCACAGGCCATAGCGAGCCCCGGCCAGTTCGATCAGCATGATGGGGCGGGTTTCGACAGGAACCGTCAGGCGGGTGTGGGCATTTTGATTTTTCTGACCCAACAGGCAGGGATGGTGAATGGGAGGTGGCCGGATGGCGATAAGATCCACGCCTGGATCCAGCACGCTCAAGCATTGAACCGCCCCGGAAACCGTGTCCTCGCTGTAGGACAACACCCGATCAACCCGAACCGCGTACCAGATTCCCTCCTCATGCATCAGCAGCACCCGTCCTTGCTCGGCCGGAATTTCAGAACCCTGATCCAGCTGTCGGCCCAGATGGATCAGGGGGACGACACGACCATAAAGGTTGATGAGTCCTTCTACGTGAGTGGGAACAAAGGGCAGTCGGGTTACGGGGGGCGGATCGGCTTCGGCTTCAATTCGCTCGCGGGGCAGCGCGTAGGGTGTGCCGGCTATTTCAACAATGACAACTGGAGCCATAGACCGCGCATTTATTGGAGACCGGTCGCGCTACGCAGGGCTTTGACGATCTCGTGGCCTCTTTTCTGTTCGAGGTCGAGACTCATGGAACCGGACGGCTTTTCGATGACGGCAAAGGCACCCAGTTGGCGTACCTGTTCCAGTGGTTCGGAACCGCCGTCCACTACCGAGGAGATAATGATGATTTTGGCCGGGGTGAGGAGTTTTGCTCTTTTCATGAACTCGATGCCGTCCATTTCCGGCATTTCAATATCGAGCAGTATGACATCGGGATTGAGTTGTTGTGTCATGGTCAGGGCTTCCTTGCCATTAGAGGCTTCACCCACCACCTCCAGCCTGAGATCAGCATCGACCAGGCTTTTGATCAGGGCGCGCATTACGAATGAATCATCGACAACTAAAATTTTTTTGGTCATGGTTTTAATGTTTGAGTGGTGGGAAGGAAAAGGGGCTTCACCGATGGGGTTTGCGGTGGGTGTGGGTGAATTTACCGGACGGGTGGGTTTGGGTTTCGGCTGGCAAACCGACCGATTCCAGCAGGCGATCAACTTCTTCCTGGGGCAGTTCCATGAAGGTACGCGCCCTAAGGCGGGGGGGCAAGGCGATCTGGCCAAAGCGTATTCGCATCAGGCGGCTGACAGTAACATCCTGTGATTCCCACAGACGCCGGACGATGCGGTTACGGCCTTCCTTGAGTGTGACGTGATACCAGTGATTGGCACCCTCGCCGCCGGCATCGTGTATCGCCTCGAAGCGGGCTTCGCCATCGTCCAGCATGACACCACGCCGTAGACGATCCAGCAGTTCGTCGCTGATGGCCCCTATTACCCGTACGGCATATTCCCGTTCTACCTCTTGAGAAGGGTGCATCATGCGGTTGGCCAGTTCGCCATTGGAAGTTACCAGCAACAAGCCTTGGGTGTTGATGTCCAGCCGACCTATGGCGATCCAGCGTCCTTTGGGCATGCGCGGCAACTGAGTAAAAACGACCGGTCTGCCTTCTGGATCGCGGCGGCTGACGATCTCGCCGGTGGGTTTGTGGTAGATGAGTACTCGGGTGGGAATGTCCAGCCGTCCTTCCAGATTAAGCGTCTGACCGTTGAGAATCAGCCGGTCTCCGGGTTTGTAGCGGTCTCCGAGTTGGGCAATTGAGCCATTCAAGGCGACGCGTCCGTGGCGTATCCATTCTTCTATTTCACGGCGAGAGCCGTAGCCCAGTTGGGCGAGCAATTTCTGTATGCGTTCGCCGCTGTCATCCTGAGGCGGTTCTGTCGTTCGGGTCTGTAGGGTTTTCGGGCGAGTCGTTTGCTGTTGAGGGGGGCGGGGTTTGATCGACATGAGGGGTAGGGGTTTGTTTTTCTAATTCGAGTTGAGTGATGAAATCCTGCAAAGGCGGCAGGTCAGTCAGGCTTTTAAGGTTGAAATGATCCAGAAACTGGGGGGTTGTGGCCAGCAAAGCCGGTCTGCCCGGAACTTCTTTGTGGCCGACGATGCGTATCCAGGCGCGTTCTTGCAGGGTTCGCACGGTTTGGGTGCTGACGGCCACGCCACGGATGTCTTCGATCTCGCCCCGGGTGACCGGTTGCCGGTAGGCGATGATGGCCAGTGTTTCCATCAGGGCGCGGGAATATCGCCCTGGGCGTTCCTCAAACAGGTGGCTTAACCAGGGGGAATAACATTCTCTTACTTGCAGGCGGTATCCGCTGGCCACTTCCCGGAGTTCGCAGGGGCGATCTGCGTAGCGCAGTGCCAGTTCGGCCAATGCCTGTTCGAGTTGTGGTGTATCAGGACGCTCTGTTTCCGGGAACAAAGCCTGAAAGTCATCCCGTTTGAGCGGTCGCCCGGCCGCAAACAGAGCGGCTTCCAGGATATCCGGCAAGCGGGGTTCAGTCATGCTCCGCTCCTGCAGCGGCTAGAACCCATAGTTCACCCAGAGGTTCATCCTGCACGATGCGGATTAGACGTTCCTTGGCCAGTTCCAGTATTGCCAGCAAGGCAACGACTACACCCTGACGCCCCTCGCGCCGTTCAAACAAGCCGGTAAAAGGAAGCCGGGTTTGGTCAGTCAGTCTACCGAGGATGCTGGACATCCGTTCTCGCACCGACAGGGGTTCTCGTTGTATGTGATGATGGCTTAAGCGTTCGGTGTGACGGAGTACGTCTTGAAATGCGTTGAGTATGTCTTGAAGGTTGATGTCGGGATAGACTTTCTGAACCCGGATGTTGGCCGTATCGGCGTGCGCTTCGTAAAAATCCCGACCCGACTGGGGGAGGTCGTCTATGGTTTCGGCGGCCAGTTTGTAACGTTCGTATTCATGCAGACGACGGATCAGTTCGGCTCTTGGGTCGGTTTCTTCCGTGCTGGTTTCTGCCGGTTTGGGCAGCAACATTCTGGATTTGATCTCGGCCAGTATGGCCGCCATCAGCAGGTATTCCGCCGCCAGTTCAATGCGCAGTTCGGTCATCATCTCGATGTATCTCATGTATTGGCGGGTGATGACGGCTATGGGTATGTCGAGTATGGACAAATTCTGACGGCGGATGAGATAGAGCAGTAAATCCAGGGGGCCTTCAAAGGTTTCCAGAAACACTTCCAGTGCATCAGGCGGGATGTAGAGATCCTGGGGCAAGTCCTTGTAAGGGCTTCCGTTGACCCGCGCCCAGCCTATTTCCGGTGAATGTTCCGGCCATTCTGTCGGTTCAAGGGTTTGATCAATGTCCATTTCCTGTTATTGACCCGCCAGGCCGAATACCAGGCTTTGTACCCAATCCAGAGGGGGGCCCAAAACCGTAGACAGTGTGCCGGTGGCCATCAAAGCCAAAAGTATGTAGAAGCCGTAAGGCTCAATCTGGCTGTAGGGTTCGGCCAGAGACCTGGGCAACAAACCGGTGACGATGCGTCCTCCGTCCAAAGGCGGCAAGGGCAGCAGATTCAGTACCATCAGCACGACATTGATGCTGATGCCGGCTACGCTCATCAGTTCTAACGGTTTTTGTATGTAACCGACTTCCATGCCGCTGGCAAAACGCAGGATAAACGCCCAGGCGATGGCCATGAGCAAATTGGCCAAAGGTCCGGCGACGGCGACCAAAGCCATGTCGCGTTTGGGATTGCGTAGTCGGTCAAAGTCGACCGGAACCGGCTTGGCCCAGCCAAATATAAACCCGCCCAACAGCAGCAAAACGCCGGGTATCAAGATTGTTCCGAAAAGGTCTATGTGGTGCATGGGATTGAGCGAGAGACGACCGAGGCGGGCAGCGGTGTTGTCACCCAGCCATTTGGCGACCAGGCCGTGAGCGACTTCGTGCAGGGTGATGGCAAAGACCACCGGCAGAATCCAGATGGAAACACGTTGTACAGCAGTTAATTCATCCATAGGGGTATTCAGAGTGGGTGGACAGCTTAGTTGAGGGAAGGCACTACGCCGATTCCCTGGCGGATAATTTCGGGACTGCCTTCGGTGAAGCCCAGTACGGTACATGGTTGATAGGCGACAGTGCCGGCATCAATGATCAGGCTGACTTCCCTTTCCAGTCGATCGCGTATGTCCTCGGGATCGGTGACCGGTTGCTCATCGCCCGGCAGGATCAGTGTTGAACTGA
Source organism: Methylococcaceae bacterium (assembly GCA_051007495.1). Taxonomy (GTDB): domain Bacteria; phylum Pseudomonadota; class Gammaproteobacteria; order Methylococcales; family Methylococcaceae; genus CAIVXW01. The sequence continues at coordinate 24,128 of JBPCSC010000084.1, forward strand.
ACAGGGGTTCGGACAATTCCTCCAGCAGGGCGATCGTGATGGGGTTGTCAGGAAAGCGTATGCCTATGGTTTTTTTCTTGGGATGCTGGAATCTGCGCGGGGTTTCGCGGGTGGCTTTGAGTATGTAGGTAAAAGGGCCAGGACTCAAAGATTTGATCAGCCTGAAGGCTTCGTTGTCGATTTTGGCGAAGGTGGCCGTCTGCGAGAGATCCTTGCAGATCAGGGTAAAGTTGTGTTGTTCGTCCAGTTGCCGGATCCGTCTGATGCGATCCAGCCCATCTTTGCTGTCCAGGCTACAGCCTAGTGCGTAGGACGTATCCGTGGGATAAACGATTACCCCGCCCTCTCGCAGTATGTCCACACTGCGGCGGATCAAGCGGGGCTGGGGGGATTCAGGGTGTATGCTGAAGTATTGAGCCATGGCGGATAGTTTACTATAGCGCTTGGGTGTTTGAGGATTTCATCCGGGCTTGGCGGCCAGGGTTTCGGTGTGGTTGGCTATGGCTTCGTGGGTTTTGACTTCAAAAATCCTGACGGCTTCGGGTAATCGCTGCGCCACTTCCCAGTAGGCCATGGGGTATCCGTACGGATTGTAGTCGCCATCAGGTTGGGCTATGCCTCGCGCTTTGGCTTCGGCTATTGATAAATGCTCATCGCCAAAGCCACTATTGGCGTGGAGATGGCAGTGTATGGAAAACCCGGTTCGTGTGAGTTCCAGACAGAAATCCAGCCAGTCGTTGAGGGTTTCACTAGACCATATCTTGGCGTGACCGATGTCGAAACAAAAATGCAGCCTCTTTAAGCCCAAATCGTATATGTGCTCGAACAGATAACGGTAAAAGCCGATGGGGTGAAAGTCGTTTTCCAGATGAATTCGGTAATCGTAACGGGTGCACAGGGCTTCAGCGCGTAACAGATTATCGGAAATGCGTTTTCTGAGGGCCGTAGCCTGGGACAGGCGGGTGGTGGTGGGATAATTCGAAAGGTGGGCGATGGAATAGCGGCTTTTAATGGCCTGGGCTTGTTCAATGTGGGTGGCAAAGGCACTCCCGGTTTCGTGCAGATTGTGTATGTGCATTCGGTTCTGGTTGCTGTGGGTATTCACCCGAACCGAAGTGTCGGCGAGTTGTGCGCCAATCCAGTCCATGGCCGGGGCTTCGTTAAAATAGCACCCCACTTCCAGAGGACTGCCGGTCGCGATGACATAATCCAGCACCGATTGGAATTCGGGTGGATTTTTGTCGATGATCTTAAGGCCAAAATTGTTCATGTCGTTCTCGTGTTGGAGTGGTAGAAGGGAAGGACGGCAAGAGGGCGTGTGAAGTCTGGTTCGATTCATTCTACCGTATTGGTGTGGTTTTGCTGCCGTTGGGACTATGGCCAGACTGTTTCTGCCTGGTTGTCTGCGGACGTTCCAGGTCAGGGATTTATTGACTTCCTTATTTTTCGAGTGGCTTTCGCTACAAACCCATGAAAATTCCTTATTACTATTCCTGGCGTAACCTCTGGGCACGCAAACTCACGACCGTGCTGACGGCTTTGGGCATGGCTCTGGTGGTGTTCGTATTTGCCAGTGTGCTGATGTTGTCTGAGGGGCTTAGGCAAACTTTGGTGGCCACCGGCAGCCCGGATAATGTCATGGTGATACGTCAGGGATCGGAAACCGAAGTGCAGAGCAACATTGATCGCTCCGAAGCGGCTTTGATTGAGAGCTTGCCGGAAATCCCTTATACGGGCGAAGGTAAAAAGCAGGTGTCCAGCGAAAGCCTGGTCTTGATGGTACTCAACAAACGCCAGGACCATACCCGATCCAACGTCATCATTCGGGGGTTGTCGGAGTCGGGCATTGCCTTGCGTCCGCAGGTCAGGCTGGTGGCGGGGCGCTGGTTTCGTCAGGGGGCCTCGGAAATTGTGGCAGGAGTCAAAGTGGCTGAGGGTTTTTCCGGGGCCGGCATTGGCGAAAGCCTGCATTTTGGTCTGCGTGACTGGACGGTCGTCGGGGTATTTGATGCCGGCAGCACCGGCTTTAGCTCTGAAGTGTGGGGGGATGTCGGGCAACTGATGCAGGCGTTTCGTCGAAACACGTATTCCTCGGTCTTGTTTCGTCTACCGGGTGAGGCGGCCTACCAGGGCTTAAGAAAAAAGCTGGAAGGCGATCCGCGCATCAGTGTGGAAGCCCAGCGGGAAACCGGGTTTTACGCCAAGCAGTCGGAACAGCTGGCCACATTTCTAAACATTCTGGGTATTGTGCTCAGCATCGTTTTTTCTCTAGGGGCGATGATCGGGGCGGTCATCACCATGTATGGTGCGGTGGCTAGCCGTACCCGTGAGATTGGCACCTTGCGGGCCTTGGGGTTTGGTCGCCTGAGCATCCTGTTGGCGTTTCTGCTGGAAGCCCTGTTTCTGGGGCTAGTGGGCGGTGTGATTGGCATTTTGCTGGCTTCCGGGCTGCAATTTTTCACCGTATCCACCATGAACTGGCAATCCTTTTCCGAGTTGGCCTTTTCCTTCGTACTCACGCCCCGTATCGCCTTGCTCGCCCTGTTGATTGCCTTGCTCATGGGCCTTCTGGGTGGCTTGTTACCCGCACTTCGCGCCGCCCGTATGGATGTAATCGAGGCTTTGCGCTCGGTTTAATTCGTGGTGCCACATCCCTCTGTACGCCGCTTCCATTTCCCGTACGAAACGGGCTTCGTCGGTGAGTGCGGCGTTGGCCATTCGAGCACGCAAGGTGTGCCGCAGTGAGCGAAGTCGGCCTTGATCGTGAGCCAGGCCGACGGCAATGTCCCGGTATTCTTCCACGGTTTCTGCTACCAGTTCGTTTAATCCCAGGCTACCCAGAAATGCTCGTCCCATGCGACTGGCGAAGCGGGGTGCGAAATCACCGCCTTCCTGCCCCGTGACGGTAATGACCGGAACGCCCATCCACAAGGTTTCGCAGGTCGTGGTACCGCCGCCGAAGGGGAAGGGATCCAGCGCGATGTCTACTTCAGCATGCAAGGCCCAGAAATACCCATGGCTAACTTTGGCGAAACAATCAAACCGAACCGGATTGATGCCCCGTTCATCAAAGAAACAGGCCACTTCCTGCCGCACGGTTCCTTCTGGAATGCAGAGCAGCAAACGCGATTCAGGGACACGCCTCAGGATATCTGCCCAGGCATCCAGAACCCTGGGGCCGTTTTTCGAGTAACGATTGAAGCTGCCAAAGCAAATGTATCCTTTGCGTTCAAAGGGGGGTGGTGCTACGT
>JBPCSC010000085.1:0-1353 GCA_051007495.1 Methylococcaceae bacterium
GCGTGAACATTTATTCTCCGCGCACCCTTACCTGCAAATAGGCGGTAATGAAACCGTGGGTATGGGCTGGTGTCGGGTTAGTTTTCTCGATACGTTGGGAGGTTAATCATGCAAACCCTGCAACAACAACGCGCCCGTTACGCGCTGGAAAAAGTTAAAGCCGCCGTAACTAAATCAACTTTTGAATCCAAGGCTTTTAAAAGCCAGGCTGAGAGTTTTCCGGCCATGATTCGCATGAATGGCTTAGGCCCTGCTGCGGCGTTTTATCTCAGTAAAGACGGCGCACATAAACGGCTATACACCATATTGTCTGATTGGCTAACACAAAACCATCAGCCTTACGAAGGTAAACCCCTGCTTGAAGGCATTACTACAGGTGACAGCCAGCAATACCGTTTGGCTCAGGCTGAGGCTTTAATGCTGCTGGATTGGATCAAACGCTTTGCCAAAGCCTTGGTAACCGAGGAGAAATCATCATGACCCGTCCTTTATATGCTGCTGCTGCTCACGAAGCCAAACCCACATCAGGCGATTGGCATAAGGGTTTGTGGTATGAACGCTTTGTCGACATTTATGCACAAAATGGATCGGCGTGGAGTATTCCAAAACCTGTGGATGGAAACAGCCCTAAAAGTATCTGGATTGAAAAAGTCACGGGTCCAACCGGTAATACTAAAGAATTGGAACGCCATGCGCTGAATCTGTTAGGCCGAGTGGCCTGGTTAAAAGGAGAACTCGGTGTATTCAAAAGTGACTGGAATTTTGTGACGGGCCTGGGTAATCCTCACCCGGTAGAAAATGGTTTTCTATGGCACCCGACGCTGGGGGTTCCGTATTTGCCGGGTTCTTCAGTAAAAGGTTTGCTACGGGCCTGGGTAGAGCATTGGGATGACACGCTCACCCCGGATATCAAAAAAGCCCGTTGCCTGACCTGGTTTGGTACTGAAGCCAAAGAAGACATACCCGATCAAACAGGCCGGTTGATATTCTTTGATGCTTTGCCGGTAAAGGAAGTTACCCTGGCTCAGGATGTCATGACACCGCATTACGGCGACTGGTATGAGCAAGGCGGGGAAATAGGTAATGCCAATGTCGAACATAACAAAGTCCCTGCTGATTGGCATGACCCGGTTCCCGTACCGTTTCTGGTAGTCAAAGAAGCCAGTTGGTTGTTCGCCATTGCCCCGCGCAAACCCGAAGATCAAGCCGAAGCAAAAAACGCGATGGTGCAATTGAAACAGGCACTCGAATGGCTAGGTGCCGGTGCAAAAACGGCGGTGGGGTATGGGCGTATGCTTGAGGATAAAGGTAAATTGTCAGAGTTGATATCCAAAAGAGATGCCGAGGAGAGCA
>JBPCSC010000086.1:0-5282 GCA_051007495.1 Methylococcaceae bacterium
AAAGGCCTAATGTCCAAACAAAGAAACTGATACCCCTGCACTTTGGGTAGATATAAAGGGTGTGCAAACAAAGGGATGTTGGATTCTGAAGCGTACAACCCCATTACGACGATGGGCCGTACGTCTAAGGTATTAATAATATTTAAGTGCTGGTTGTACAACATATCCCGGATACAGGCTTCTATAACAGCCTTTTCGATAGGCTTCACGACTAAACTCGACCCGATCGTGGTTTCGTAACTGGTTCGATAAGACATTTTACACCTTTTTAGGTAAGCAGGTTAGAGAAGGATCGCTTGACGCGATAGGGCGGTCTAATTAGACTTGCCTTGTGACCGATTCAAAGCATTAGTTGTACGCCTCGGGTGAACAAGATGCACTTCTTGCTTATGTTGTTGATCTACGAGACGCTCTCGGCCTGATTCTTTTCTTTTTTTATCGAGGTCCTTATGGCATCTATATACTTGATCAATGCGGCACCGTTGGTGCAGCAGCTGGGTACTCGGGACTTGAGCACCGTGCAAGTCCCCCGTGAGCCCGAGCAGTATGCCCAACATCTTCCTAAATGCTTTTTGTTTGCTCAAAAGGGTCCGTTGACACCGCAGTTGGTTTCAGGCGCTGAAGCTGAACTGATGTACGGTACCCAAACGTTTGATCTGCGCAGCAAGTTTGCCAATCATCAAACGGTTTTCAGTAAACTGATGTTTGCAGAAGGCAACAATATCATGGTCCAACGGGTCATGGCCGATGACGTCGGTCCTGAAGCCAATGTCCTGCTCTCACTGGATGTGTTGCCGACCAAGGTCGACCTGTACCAAAGAGACCCTACGGGGGCAATTCAACTGGATACTACGGGTGCTCCTATTAAAGTAGGCAGTGCGGATGGCTATAAAGTCATGTGGGTCACCAGCCACATTACAACTGTTGCCGGCATTGCTCATTTTGGACAAGCTGCAGTATCTGCCGGTGCACAGACCGATTCGGTCTCCGGCACCCAATCGCAACGCTTTCCGATCTTTGAATTCAAAGCTTCGTTTTTGGGAGAAGCCGGCAATAACAGCGGACTACGTTTCTGGGCTCCGACGCAAGACACGGAGTCCAATATGCCGACTACGCTCATGTCAAAAGAACGGGTCTACCCGTACTATGTCAGCATGATCCGTCGGTCAGATGCCACCAGCTCACCGAAAGTCGTACAGACCCAGATGGGCGATCAGTACGTTTCCGTTGTACTGAAAGAAGGCGTGATTGATCCGATCTCAGATCGTGAAATGTTCATGGGTGATATTCTGTTAGGGAACTACCAGAATGTTAGCGATCCGGCCTATCCGAAAGTATTCGGTGATTTCGGCACCATGGCCATTTACCAGGAAAACCTGGATCAGTTGGTGGCGCAATTCTTGGAAGCAGAATCCACTTACATTGATTCATTCTCTGATTTCTCTGCTGATCCAAAAGATGCACACCTGTTCAACATTGTATCCGGGGTCTCCAGCCAGAACGTACCGTACCACAGCTTTCAGCTGATCGACGGTTCAGGCAGTGTACGCCTGACTTCGTTCTCAAACATCTTCGCCGGTGGCGGTAGCGATGGATCACTGGACAATGTGACCTTTAACCGTCTGGTCCGCGACCAAATGGAAGCGTACCTGGATCCGAACAGCGAGATGCAGGAACTTGCGCTGAACGTTGAGTCGATCATCTACGACACGGGCTTTGAGTTGCAGACCAAGTATGCCTTGGCGGATATGATTGCACTGCGTAAGGACACGTGTGTGGTATTGAGCACCTACGACATCGACGGCCCCGTGATGACTCAGGCTGAAGAACATTCGGTAGCCGTGGCATTGCGTACCCGTTTGCAAATGTTCCCTGAATCCGATTACTTTGGTACGCCGGTAATGCGGGGACTCATCGTAGGACGTTCAGGTATACTGCGTAACAGCCAATACAAAGGCCGTCTACCCTTGACGTTTGAAGTCGGCATTAAAGCTGCCCGTTACATGGGTGCCGGGAATGGCCGTTGGAAGAACGGGTATAACTTCGACGGTGCACCGGGTTCACTGGTTGAGAACATGACTGACATCAGTATCACATGGGTCCCCACCAGCGTCCGTAATAAGAACTGGTCGGTGGGTCTGAATTGGGTACAGGCCTTTGATCGCAAGAGCTTCTTCTTCCCTGCGTTGAAAACGGTCTACGCTAACGATACCTCTGTACTGAACAGCTTCATTACCGTTTTGGCAATCTGTACACTCAACAAGGTTACAGCCGCGGCCTGGCGTCAGTTCTCGGGCGTATCGGGTATTAGCAACGGCCAGCTGATTGATCGCACCAACGCATTCATCAAATCGCAAACACAAGGCCGTTTTGATGATCGTTTCACGATTGAACCGGCCGCCTTCTTTACGGATACGGATATACTGAATGGCTTTAGCTGGACAGTGCCGGTGAAGATCTACGCGCAGAACATGAAGACGGTGATGACGTCGTACATTGAAGCATACCGTGCTAAAGGCGCTTAATTAACTACTGGAGACTGACATATGACTCGTGTAACAAATGCCCTATTGGGCAGTAATTCCTTTGGCATAGGCGCTAACCAACCCATGCTGGATTTGCGTCAAGGTGGACAACATGGTTATTCGCCGAATCTGACGGAATGGGTGTCCAATCAAGCCTACATCCGCCGTAACTTGATTTGTATCCTGCTAGAAGCTCCGGGCTTTTTCCAATTGATGCCGAATCCTACTATCTGGGTACAGTCATTGAAATCGTTGGTCGAGCTGCATGCCCGCACCATCGAAGGGTTCAATGCAGCACTGACGGTAGAATTTGCCGAACATCCGGTCGGCGGCGGCGGCGAAATGCAGCAAGAAGTCACAGACGTTAAACGGGCCCGTACGGAACCCGTCTTTGGCTTCGTAGAAAAGTACGGGCGTCCTATCCAAACTTTCCTGGAAATGTGGATTCGCTACGGTATGCTCGACCCGGATGCTAAAATTGCCCTGGCCGGTACGCTGAGCTCTACTGCCACCGGCGCAACACGCAGCGGTGCTACATTAGGCTACGATGTTACCAATAAAAGACCGCAGGACTTGTTGGCAGATTGGTCGACCATGACGTGTTTGTTTATTGAGCCGGATATACTGCATAAAAGTGTGGTGAAAGCCTGGATCACCACCAACATGATGCCTAAAGAAACCGGCCCCATCGAAGGTAAACGTGATTTAACTACTGCGTCTGATCTGCTGGAATTGTCAATTCCATTTACGGGCATCAGTCAGTACGGTTTAGGTGTGAATAGATTGGCTCAGCAAATTCTGAGCAGTATTAACATCACTAATGCCGTACCGTTCTTGCACAAGGCATTTATCTCTAAGTTTGATACTACGGTAAACAGCGCATTGACGGCAAGTACTGCTGCCGATGGTACTTTTGGTGACGTAACAGTATTCGATAACACCAATCTGGAACAGGGGTATCAGACTAACGTCGATGAATACACTAATCCAAAGTATAACTTAGCAAGTGCCGAAATCGTCGGTGCGACTCGTTCGACTACTGAAGAAAGCCGTTTCGGCGCTAGCACTAGCGCAGTCTAGTGATCGAATACTTACCCGCCTCCTTAGCCGTATCGCCATAAGCGGCTAAGAAAAAAAGAAAAGGACCGCATAGAGCCTACTGCGCTATTACGGCGCAGTAGGCTCTATGTCGGCTAGTTATTTTGACTCCGGCGGTAATCCTCTTCTAAGACTCTGACGATATCAATGCCCTCGCAGGTTTCCAGAATATAACTGGCGCTGATGGTTTTCCATAATGCTTTTTTGAGCCTGGCTTTAGTCGCGCTCACAAATGCCGCATTGTTCATGTCGTACGTATCCCGTACAAAATTAAAGAACTCCGGCTGTGCATCGTCTAAGATACTTTGAAAAATGATTTCTAATATCTGCCGACCGTTGGCATCATTGTCGTCAATAATAGGGATATTGCTCATAAAACACACATAAAAAAGAAAACGGTAAAAGTCCCCAGGGCTATTACGCCCTGGGGATTATGCGCGATTAAGATTTCGCCAGCTCTTCCATCTGCGAGGCTATCAGATCCCGTACACTTTTCAGCATACCGGCATTCTTACCGGCTTTGGTTTCAAAGGTGGTGCTGATCACCCCATGTTTGACGACCTCGGCGCCATCCCCTGCCAACCGGTTGGTATAGGTACGGGTGCGGTCCCACGCGTGGGTGATCGTGTCCTTATGGCCGCCTTTCATACTGAGTGTCGCCGCCTGGAATGCCTTGTCTTCGGTAGCGGCTCTGTTAGCCAGCTGACCAAAGGCATAGGCAGACGCAGCGACGAATTCTGCGTCATAGCTTTTTACCTCCTCCACCACCTGTGGGGTTAACGTCTCCGGCAGGTGGCTGTCGTACAGACTTTTCCCATCGGTCCCTTTTTCCGTACCGACGCCTGTCTTGGTGTCGATGTCGATGGAGGTCATTAGTTTTTCCGCCAGGGTCAGGACGCTTTCTGCGATTTTAGTCATGTTAGTTTCCTCTTGCAAGAGTGCGGGTATGGATCAATGAAGGAATGTTTTAACTGCCCGCAATTCAGTCTTACACCCACGAGACCTGGTTTAGGTTCATATTAAGTATATATGTCTTTATTTTTATACAGGTGGCATAGGGTCCCGGCTCCGTAGAACCGGGACCCTGTATAGCCCTACCAGCGTGTAAAGGCCGACTGCGCTTTCGGCTGCATCTCCAGATACAGTTGCCGTAAGTCGTTATACGTATCCTGATGTTCCATCGCCCACGGTGTTGTAGGTTTGGATACCAGGCGTTCCAGTTGATGCTGTGTGATAACTTGATCAATCAGCGTGTCCAACATCCCTTCGGATTCCAAAGCTGGCGCATCCCACTTATTCGCAATGCTAATCCCTGGCTCGTTGACCCAATCGAATGTTTGAATAAACACCAAAGTCCGGTGGTTAATCCGCCCTACCCGTTGATCGCGAGTCAAGGCCCGGATTGAAAAGCATACGTTTTCATTCGGGTTATTCAACGCGGCTTCTAAGGCAGGGCCTTTTGGACCGGCCGGTTTTACTTTAGCCAAGATCGGTACTATGCCGGCACTGGCAGTACTTCCAACTTTTACATCGGGATCGAGCCATATTTCTTTAAAGTGTACACAAACATTGGTCTCGTCTATCGAACAAACCCGATCCATGAAGGCATTCATGGCCATACCCGGTGCCGGGCGAGGGTGACCGACTTCCCCTTTCAAA
>JBPCSC010000087.1:0-1166 GCA_051007495.1 Methylococcaceae bacterium
ATAACTGCCGTTCACCTTTTCCAGCGTGGAGTAGTCCAGTTGTTCGGCCCAGTCTTCATGGATGAAGCCCCGCAGTAAATCTTCAATGACTTTCGGGTGAGAAAAGATCTGTTTGTAAGAGCCGTCGTGTTCAGGTTTCATCGTTAATCTGGCCTCATCAAGCCGATTCCACCCCCCTAATGCGTCGTGAAGACATCCTCGATGCGGGTCGCGTCGAGGATGCAATCCGTCCAGATTTCCAGTTGTTCCAGTGTGGCGGTATTGAGCTTTTGCCGTATGGCTTCATTCAGCGGGCCGAAGCGTTTGGCCAACTGACGCTCAAGCACAGCCGCCTCACCCTTGATTTGTCCTTGCCGTATTCCTTGCTGCATTCCCTCCCATCGCCCTTCCTGCCACCCCTCCCGTCTCAATTTCCGGCTCCATTGTTCTATGCGATCTTCGAGCATGGTATTCACCTCATCCAGGTCATTGATGTCAGGAGCTTCGTCGTCTCCCGTCAGTTGTTTCTTCAGTAACACCCGTTTGATCCACACCGTCAGGGCGCGTCTCAAGGTCGCAAATTCAGGCGCAGCCAGGCCTTGCTTCAGGCGGGCTATCACCCGTTGCATGGCTTCCGGGTCAGGGCTGTTTTCCAGACGTATGATTTCCGCCACCGTGTTGTCGCCATCCGGCAGGGTGTCTTCCTCCATTCGCACTTCATCCAGCAGCCAGTATGGCTGCTTCGGCAGGTATCGGGACAGCTCGCCCGGCACCGGTTGGATCAGATCGAACACATCCCGTGCCGCCCGCCAGCGACCTTTGCCATTGTAGATTACCATCGGAAAAACCGGCGGCAGTTTTTTGAGCTGGCCTTTTTTCCTTCCCACCACACCGGATTTGATCAGATCCTGATACAACAGGCCGACGTAAACCATGATCCTCAACGCCATCCAGCGGTCGATCCGGCTTTGAAATTCGATCAATAGGTAAAGATACAGCCACTGATCCCCCTCCTTCGGCTTTACCCGCCAGACCACGTCATCACTGCGATCCTTCAGGTCTTCCGAAACATAACTGCCGTTCACCTTTTCCAGCGTGGAGTAGTCCAGTTGTTCGGCCCAGTCTTCATGGATGAAGCCCCGCAGTAAATCTTCAATGACTTTCGGGTGAGAAAAGATCTGTTTGTA
>JBPCSC010000088.1:0-5708 GCA_051007495.1 Methylococcaceae bacterium
GGGTACGCCTCAAGAATGAGGCATCTCCCGGTTTGGACGGGCGGTGCGACGGCAGTCAAGCAGCCAGCCGCACAGCTTCGCGTCATCAAAAGGCCATCCGAGTTCGGCACCGCTGGCCGGTTCCCGGATAACGGGTATCCGGGTGGCATAAGCAGCCAGCAGTTCGTCATCGCCTTCGATATCACGGTACTCAATGGTGTAGTGAGTGGGCCATTGATCGACATACAGGCGTAACAGTTCCGAAGCGTCTTCACAGAGATGACAGGCCGAGGTTCCGTACAGTATCAGACCCAGTATCGGTTCAGGACGGCTCATAAGCGAGTATGGAACCCAGCCAGCGTTCCATGTCTGAGGTGGATCGGCCCTTTCGTTCAGCGTAATCAGCCAGTTGATCGCGGTTGATGCGGCCTACGTTGAAGTAACGGGCAGCAGGGTGTGAGAAATACCACCCGCTCACGGACGAAGCCGGATACATGGCAAAGGACTCCGTCAGGCTGATTCCGGTGGCGGCTTCCGCATCCAGATACTCGAACAGCGCGGCCTTTTCGGTGTGATCCGGGCAGGCCGGATACCCGGGTGCCGGGCGTATGCCACGGTATTCTTCCGCAATCAACTGCGGGTTGGTCAAGGTTTCGTCCGGTACATACGCCCAGAATGTTTTACGTACTTTCTGATGCATGAGTTCGGCAAACGCCTCCGCCAGCCGATCAGCCAGAGCCTTGAGCAGAATGCTGCGGTAATCATCGTGTTCCCTGGCAAAAGCCTCCAGATGGGTTTCTATGCCCTGGCCGGTGGATACGGCAAATCCACCCAGATAATCCGCCACCCCGCTGGCTTCCGGGGCGATGAAATCGCTGAGGCAGTAATTGGGTTGACCCGGTGGTTTTTCAGCCTGTTGCCGGAGATGATGCAGCACGGTGAGTACTTCACTTCGGGTATCGTCACGATACAACACGATGTCATCCCCACGGGAAACCGCCGGGAAAAACCCGACTACGGCCCGGGCGGTCAGCCAGTTGTGTTCGATCAAATGAGCCAGCATGGTGCGGGCATCCTCGTAGAGGGTTCTGGCCTGTTCGCCCACCACCGCATCGTTGAGGATCTCGGGATAATGACCAGCCAACTCCCAGGTGTGGAAGAAGGGTGTCCAGTCTATGAATTCGGCGATCTCCGCCAGAGGATAGCCATCGAATATCCGGCTACCCAGGAATGCCGGAACCGGTGGCTGGTAATGTTGCCAATCGCCTTTGAACGCATGGCTTCTCGCATCATCCAATGTTCTAAGGGGTTGAGTTTCCCGCCGCCCGGTGTGACGTAGCCTGACCCCGGCATATTCGTCGCGGATGCGGGCGATGTAGTCGGTGCTCAGGTCTTCACTCAACAGGCTGCCGGCTACCCCTACGGCCCGTGAGGCATCGGTGACGTACACCACCGGATGACTGTAGCAAGGCTCAATCTTGACGGCGGTATGCGCTCTGGAGGTGGTCGCCCCGCCTATGAGCAGAGGGATGTCAAATCCCTGACGCTCCATCTCTCGGGCCATGTGTACCATTTCGTCCAGCGAGGGGGTTATCAGCCCTGACAAGCCCACCATATCGACTTGATGCTCACGCGCCGCCGCCAGTATTTTCTCGGCCGGCACCATCACACCCAGATCAATCACCTCAAACCCATTGCACTGCAACACCACACCGACAATGTTTTTGCCGATGTCGTGTACATCACCCTTGACCGTCGCCATAAGGATACGGCCATTGGAACGCGCCTCGCTGCCGGATTTTTCAGCATCCATGTAGGGTGTCAGGTAGGCCACCGCTTTTTTCATGACCCGTGCCGATTTCACCACCTGAGGCAAGAACATCTTGCCGGCTCCGAACAAATCGCCTACTACGTTCATACCGGCCATCAACGGGCCTTCGATCACCAAAAGCGGGCGACCTAAAAGGGCTCTGGCTTCCTCGGTGTCGGTTTCTATGTATTCATCCATGCCCTTGACCAGAGCGTGTTCCAGTCGTTTGTCCACGGGCCAGGAACGCCAGGCCTGATCTTCCTTTTTCTCCACAGTAGTGCCATCACCCCGGAACCCATCCGCTATGGCTAACAAGCGTTCGGTAGCATCGGCACGGCGAGCCAGGATTACCTCTTCAGCGGCCTCGCGCAAAGCACTGGGGATTTCATCATACAAAGCCAGTTGGCCTGCGTTGACAATCCCCATGCTCATACCGGCGCGAATGGCGTGATACAGAAAAACAGCGTGTATGGCCTCCCGCACCGGGTTATTGCCCCGGAACGAGAACGAGACATTCGATACTCCGCCCGAGATCAAGGCATGAGGCAGGTCACGGCGTATGGCCGCAGTCGCTTCAATGAAGTCCAGACCGTAGCGGTTGTGCTCTTCAATGCCGGTGGCGACCGCAAAAATGTTAGGGTCGAAAATGATGTCTTCTGCCGGAAACTTCAGTTGATTCACCAGCAGGTGGTAAGCGCGGGTGCAAATTTCCAGCTTTCTGGTCATGGAATCAGCCTGGCCTTGCTCGTCGAACGCCATGACGATGACCGCTGCACCGTAGCGGCGAGCCAGTCGGGCATGATGCAGGAAGGTCGATTCACCTTCTTTGAGTGAAATCGAATTAACTATGCCTTTGCCCTGCAAGCATTTGAGACCGGCTTCCAGGATGTCCCATTTTGATGAATCCAGCATCACCGGGACGCGGGCAATATCTGGCTCCGAGGCAATGAGATTAAGGAAACGCACCATGGCGGCGCGGGAATCCAGCATACCTTCGTCCATGTTCACGTCGATGATTTGGGCACCGCTGTCTACCTGCTGACGGGCAACCTCTACGGCTTGTTCGTAGCGATCTTCCTTGATCAAACGACAAAAAGCCGCCGAACCGGTGACGTTGGTGCGTTCGCCGACATTGACGAACAGTGAATCCGGGCCAATGTTGAACGGTTCCAGCCCGGATAAACGGCAGGCGTGGCCCACGTCGGGTATGGCTCTGGGCGGGAAATGCTCCACCGCATCGTGTATGGCTTTGATGTGCGTCGGACGCGTGCCGCAACAACCGCCGATGATGTTCAGAAAACCCTGCTCGGCCCATTCCGCGATCTCACGGGCCATGGCTTCGGGTGATTCGTCGTATTCGCCAAACTCATTAGGCAAACCGGCGTTGGGATGAGCCGAAACGTGGGTGTCGGCTATGGAAGACAATTCCTCTATGTACTGCCTGAGTTGACGTGCGCCCAGCGCACAGTTAAACCCAAACGAAACCGGTTGGGCGTGGCGCAGCGCATTCCAGAACGCACCCACCGTTTGGCCAGACAGGGTTCTACCCGAGGCATCGGTAATGGTGCCCGAGATCATTACGGGCAAGCAGATACCGTGATCTTCACTGAATTGATCCACCGCAAAGGCTGCCGCCTTGGCATTGAGCGTATCGAATACGGTTTCGATGAGGATCAAATCCGCCCCGCCGTCGACTAAACCCCGCAAGGCTTCGGTGTAGGCTTCGACCAGTTGATCGAAACTGATGTTGCGAAAACCGGGGTCATTCACATCCGGCGAGATGGAGGCCGTGCGGTTGGTAGGCCCGAGTACCCCGGCCACGAATCGCGGGCGATCGGGTGTTTTGGCCGACATGGCATCCACTACGGCACGCACCAGGCGGGTGGATTCCAGGTTGAGTTCATAAGCCAATTCTTCCATGCCGTAATCAGCCAGACTGACCCGATTGGCGTTGAAGGTGTTGGTTTCGATAATGTCTGAACCGGCTTCAAGGTAAGCCTGATGGATGGCCTGGATGATGTCGGGCCGGGTCAACGACAGAAGGTCGTTGTTCCCTTTGAGGTCATGAGACCAGGAGGCAAAACGCTCACCCCGATAATCGGCTTCGGTCAGTTGGTAGCTTTGGATCATGGTGCCCATGGCACCGTCCAGAAACAGAATACGTTCAGACAAGGCTTGTCTGAACAAGGAGGTACGGAGTTGGAAATCGATCATGGAATCCCGTGTTCGTGGCTGGAAGATGGAGGGCGTATTCTATTGCATAGCGGCCCGACTTGGGTGGTTTTCTTGCCATGCTGAAAGGATTGGTGTCACAATTCGACGGGCTTGAGCGTTTGTTTGTATTCGGCCAGGGTGGTCTTCGAAGTGCACCCGCCTTGCACTCGATCATCAAGGCCTCGGCAAAATCAGCGTAGTCGGCATCGTCAATCAATCAATCTTCGGGAAACTTATGTCTACAACATTTATCGGAAGGCTGGGCTTTGCCAGCCTCGTGCTGTTCGGCAGTTCGTCAGCCTGGTCTGATGTTCCTATCAGGGATGTCAGTGAAATCGCAGGCATCTGGCAACTGGAATCGGTTGCCGCATCACTCACCAAACCGAAAATAGAAGAAAACCGAACCTGGGAGTTCAAACCCGAGGGCGTCATCGTGACTTCCGGCTTCAACCGGCACTTTGGCAGCACCGACCGGCACGAATGGAAGTTTGAAATCGTCGACGGCAAGATCGTGTCGGAAAATCCTGGGCGGCCCGGAAAAGACCTGGAATATGTGATTTATGAGAAAACCAACGACACCATGATTTTAAAAGGTGGTCTCGAGGGTTTTTATTTTTTCAAGAAAAAATGAGGAGAGCAAAATGTTCAAAGAGATGTTTCACTTCCGCAAGGAAGATTTAATCATGTGGGGCGGTATCGGTGCTTTTGGCATGGTGATACTGGCTGCACTCAGCCTGATTGGCAGTAACGGATTTATGATATTCAAGGATTTGATTGGTCTGGTGGTGGTTATTCTGCTGCCGGGTTATGTGATCGTTAAATTGTTTCTTGACAATTTTCAGGTCAGCGAAAACATGACTAAAGACCCTGACATTAACAAAGCCATAGACAAGGTCATCATGTCCATGGGCTGCGGTGTCTGTTCGATTATTCCGCTTAATTTTGTGTGGAACTATATGCTGACCATGGGGGGTGGAGAAGGACCCAAGGGCAACATTTGGGGTAATGTCGATGAAGAATTGATTTACACCGGCAGTGCCAGTTACCGCGCCCTGTTGACGGTGGTTGTGGTTTTGGCGGTTACCATAGGGATCAAAATTTTCCTGCTCAAGAAAAAGCCTTCTTCCAGCGAATAAACAACATGAATAATCCGAATGATTTCTCTGGAAAACCAACGCTGTGGCAAGTGGTGAGCAGCGTGCTGGCGGCCGGTTTTGGCGTACAAAACCAGAACAATCGGGAACGTGATTTTGCCAGCGGTTCGGCCACCCAGTACATCATTATCGGTATCGCGGCCACGATCCTGTTCATTTTGACCCTGCTGGGCATTATCAATCTGATTCTTTAAACCGCTTCAGTCAGGCGTGAGGCAGGGTGGTCAAACCACCCTGCAACACCATCCATCATCCTGCCACCTGTTCTGTTCGTCAGGGTTTCGCGCCACCACCCACCATTATTGTCTGCATGGTTTTGGGTTCAATCCTGCGGGCAAACGCTTGCTTGATCTGTTCACGGGTAACGGCCTGAACCTTTTCGGTGTACGTCGACAGATAATCAAGCGGACGCTGATAAAACGCGATGCCTGCTACCTGTTCGATCAGTTTCTGATTGCTGTCAAGTCGCAGCACAAACCCACCCACGATGTTGTTTTTGGCCGCTTCCAACTGGGCCGCCGTAGGGCCTTGCTGCACGAAAGCAGACACGG
>JBPCSC010000089.1:0-1666 GCA_051007495.1 Methylococcaceae bacterium
TGCTGCATGAGTAAAGCCAATTCAATGAACACAAATATTGAATAATGTAGATCAGGCCCTATGTGGGGGCTGCCCTGAAGATTTGAATAATAGTACAGCGCGGGTGGCAGCAAATGATATCGACAGAGTGTTTCCGGGCGCATCAATAGTTGTTTTAATATGCCTTTATAGTTTCTATAATCAATGGGCTTGATAGCATTGAAGTCTGTGATGACCTGAAAAATATCCAGATTGGAACAATTAACTATTTCTTCCGATTTTTGTAAAGTATCGGAGTCGTGGTCAAAGATTTTTTTCATACTAAGCATGATAATATTTCCTGGTGTTATTAACTGTTTTAGGTGAGCTGAATCGCATCCAGTAACCCGTCTGAATCCAGTATCAGATAAGGGTATTCAAACTGTACGGTTACCCGGTATATCACCGGTATAAAGTATCTGATCAATGTGTGCCAGCGTTGCTTGAAAATCGCGTAATCTTCTACACCGTCTGGTTTGATTGCCAGGGTTGCCTGAAGGCATGGCAAGGTTTGCCCCGTGACTTCCAGCGTGAAGACAACGGGCTGTTTTAATAACTGGCTGAAGATGTAACTGAGTACTGCCGGATCATGGTTGTTATATTTCAGCCCAAGCATTCGTTCCAGTGTCGTTGGATCCAGCAAGGCATCAGTCTGTAATGGCTTTTGCATGGTAGGTGTTCTGGTTTTAGGTTGATCTCAAATCACTCAAAGTAACCCAGGTGAATTGTTTTATAGCCCCGTTCAGATTACTTTCATGGATAATGAAATTTGATGGGGGGATATTCCTCAGCGTGTAGCGGGAGTCGATCTGTCTGACAGAAATTCCAGCGTCGTGCTGTTGACGAATTGGAGTGCCGCCGGAAAATAGGTTTGGAGATACGCGGCGAGGTAGTCTTCGATATTATTTCTGTAAAGATTATCCAGTGATTTAGCCATGGAAAATTCCAGGCTTACCAGAGGGATATGCTGCCAGGCTTCGGCCAGACGTTTGATCTGGTCAGAGGTTTGTAAAAACCAGGCATAATTGCTGAAACGGTCTTCGGCTATGCGTCGTTTTTGAATGGGCTTCAGGTTTTCTACCGGCGAGATATTGCTCAGTGTTATCTGATGTTCTCGCACTATGGGCAGGGTTTGGAGCAGGGATTCCAGATCGTATCCGGTAGGCCAGCGAGAAAGGTTTTTGAGAGGGATGTCGGTTCTGCTGGGCAAGGAGAGTTGCCGCAGAGTGTGGGCCTGTTTCAGTTCTTGAGGTTGGGTCGCGATACTGTCCGAATCATTCTGTCTTTGGCAGAGTTCATAGTGCGCCAGCTTGTCGTTGCCACGGTATTTCTTCTGCTGAAGATCCAACTGGTTCAAGTCGATGCGAAGAGTATTTCCCTGTTCCGTTGTCGCCAGTACGAAAAGGGTATTCTGATCGAGTCTGGAAAGGGTGTATTCATACCCTGCTGGGATGGCCTTGTGGCTGGTAAATTGTTGGTATTGTATGGGTTTGCAGTCTGGCAGGGGAAGCCCGATCTGAACTTTATGATGACGGAAAGCGGGGTGGATATGATTCAGAGGAATGTCAATCGACTCGATTTCTGGCAGGGTTTTCAATGGGCCAGATAAGGTGAGTTCGATGACTTTGCGGGTTTCGTAAAATGGGGT
>JBPCSC010000090.1:0-1165 GCA_051007495.1 Methylococcaceae bacterium
TTCTGGAGTAACCCCAATGCCTGCTTTATTTCTTGACCAACACGGCAGTTCCCTGGGTTTTCAGGGGAATCAACTGATCGTCAAATCGCCCGACCAAAACCCGGTCGGGTTTCCTATCCATCAGGTTGATCGTGTAGTGGTTTCGGGGCAAACCCATTTCAGCCATGCGGCACTTAAAGCTTTGCTCAACGAAGGCATTAGCACCTTGTTTTGCAGTTCCAGCGGTTGGTTGTATGGTCATCTGGCCAGTGAAACAAACGGGCAGGTGCAGCGGCGTGCGGCCCAGTATCGGGTCATGACGTGCCCGGAACAGGCACTGGCTACGGCTAAAAAGCTCATACAGGCCAAATTGCAGAGCCAGGTCAGGCTGTTCCACCAGTGGGAAGTAAGTACTCGGGGGCTGATTCGTTACCGGAATAAAATCGACCGGGCGACCGATCTGGATAGCCTGCGGGGTTATGAAGGTACGTTGGCCCGTGTGTATTACGCCGGGTTTCGCCAGCAACTGCTTGATACCCCTTTTCGGTTTGAAAATCGTCAGCAGCGACCGGCCCCTGATCCCATTAACAGCGTGTTGTCCTTGGGGTATACCCTGTTGCTGGGTGAAGCCGTGCTGGCGACCCAGAGTGTGGGCCTGGATCGGTATGCGGGAACCTTGCACAGTGCCGACGGCAGCAAACCCTCGTTTGCTTTGGATATGATGGAGCCATTCAGGATTATCGTTGATCGCCTGGTCATTCAACTGGCACGGCATGAATACCGCCCGGATGATTTTGTGATGACCGATGAAGGATGTCGTTGCCGGGATGGTCGGCGCGGTGTGCTGTATCAGGCCTGGGACGAGTTGATGAATCGTACGATTCACTGGCAAGGAGAATCCACCAGCTACCGTCGCCTGATTCAATTGCAGGCCGGTCGATGGGCGGCCTGGTATGACGAACCGGATACGACGCTGGAATTATGGAGCCTGGCCTGACCGCCAGGTGGCGAGAATGACACCCAGGCGGACATTGGCTCAGTTGGAGGGCCGATTGGGCAGAAGCCAGTCAGAATGCGGGTTCAGGCGGTGTTTGCACCAAAAAGGTTCGCCTGGCAAAAAAGCCCTGATTTTTAGCGGCTTGCGGCTGTGTTTTGGAGGGTTCTGGGTTAGAATGCGCCGCGTAGC
>JBPCSC010000091.1:0-3382 GCA_051007495.1 Methylococcaceae bacterium
CTGGCAAGAACTGACCCACCCAAACCAACCGGTGACCGTGATGAACTACCTGACGAGTCTGGAATATAAAGCCATGGAAAAAGGCAAGATGGCAGGATTGCTGGAAGGAAAAATGGAAGGATTGCTGGAGGGCAAAATGGAAGGATTGCTGGAAGGAAAAATGGAGGGATTGCTGAAGGGAAAAATGGAAGGAAAAATGGAAGGATTGCTGGAGGGAGAAGCCAAACTTCTGCGGAAACTACTGGAACGACGCTTTGGCCCATTACCGCCGTCGATAACGGAAAAGCTGGCTCAAGCCAGCGAGCAGGATTTGGAACGGTGGGGCGTAGCGGTGCTGATAGCCCCGAATCTGGATGCGGTATTTCGAAATACTATGCATTGGGTGAATCTGGTGCGGAGGCGGTAAGCCGCGTGTACCGCACCGACCACTCCTGACTTACCCCCCACGGGTGGGTATCTCCGCGCTGACATACCTTCGATATCCAGTTACTCCTTCAGAACAAAAAGAAATAAGCCGCAATCAGCAAGGCCGCTAAAGCCATCACCGGCCAACCCAGTCTGGCATAAAGATCTTGTGCATAAGTTTTTTGTTCTTCCCACCAAGGCCCAACCCACTCTCTGAAATGTTGATATACATCAAGTAGCTTTCTGACTATCAGCGTCAGGATAATGAGAAACAGCCCCATGCCCAACCAGGCAGTCAAAGTTTGAGCTTCTCGGGGTGCAATCACTAATACCGCTTCCAGAGATTCTTCAGTAAACAGTTCCAGATACTCCAGAACAATCAATACGGCATGAATCATCAATTCCAGAATGTGATGCACTATTTCTGTCAGCATCTCCCCGCCGAAAATCAGGACAAGCAGCACTAGGATGGTGACTACCAGTTTTTTCATGTTTTTTTCTCTTTATTATTCCAGATCCGAACCCGGGGACCGGACAGACTGTGAGTGGATGGGTCTGCCCGGTTTGGCTAATACGCTTGCACTGCCAGACAAGCCACTGCCCAATCGCAAGCGTTATGCCGTGTGTCGGGCGATTTCCGTGGCTCTGCGGCACAGTTCTCGTCCGTAGTCCGTCCATAAGCCTTGGCCCCAGTAGCGGTAACAACTGGTTTGAGCAGAAAGCAGATGAAACAGCGCGTTACGATAACGGGCATCGTGGGTGGCTATACCCGGTTTAATGATGTGTTCGTAAAAGGCAGAACTGGCTTCTTCCATAGGGCCTAATACGTTGTCATAACCTTTGACCCAGGATATGTCGGAGGTCCAGCTTCCGCCATCCATATGGAAGCGGTGGTCTTCTTTCTTGAGGGTTTCGATGGTGGCTGCCAGTTTCTCTGGCCCTGAACCGGGTTGGTAGCGATCCCAAATCATTTTCTGGAACAGGGGTTGTACTACCGGCAAGTCCTCAGGCGTGATACCCATGTCGAACAGATATTCGAGATATTCGGTTACGTTCATTAAAGGGGAATCGGATCCAGTTGCTTCGCGGGAGGCTTCCAGAAACTTGGGAGGAAATTCATTCATCATCACTCCGCCATTTTCACCGTCAGCAATCTGGGTGACCAGCGGCGGGACGGATCGACCGGCCAGTGTCCAGCGAGACAAACTGCGGGCTTCATACAGCGGTTGCATCTGCGCGACCAGTTTGGTGTCGCTGCCCTGGGTTTTAATAATGGCGATGATGTCTACGGAAGCCCCTTCCGAATTGACGCACACCAGACGATGAGGCAGATGCTTTTGCTCAGGCCCGTGGCCATTTGCGGGTTGTTCAACCGTGTGTTCCTGCACCAGAACCCAGGTATAACCCGCATCACGCAAGGTTTTTATGTATTCGTAGGCAATATCGGGATGATTGGGCAAAGCCATTTCTGATGGTGAGAAGCCCCTGACACGCGACAAGGCTTCGCTGCCGAAGATGCCGGCGAAATGGTGCTGCCAGGCTTTGACGTGCAGACGGTAATCCTGTACCGGAGTGGAAGGCGCGACAGCATGTCCCCAAGGTGCGCCCAGCCATTCGACGGCCCGGCGGTAATCCGGGTTGCAGGTCACTTGTTTCAGGCTGTCTATCACATCATGCAGACCCATCTGGCGCAAACCGTGAAACAGAGTACCTGAGTATTCCAGCATGACTCTGGGTTCTTTGCCCTCGTGTATCAGTTGCGGTACGAATTCACCAATCCGTTTGTAGCACCAGTGAAAAACCGACGCATTGTGGTTATCACCAATATGTTGGTTTTCCATCATGTATTGTAAATTGCTGATAACACCGGCCGTACGGATGTCGTGACCTCCAGCCGGAATCAGCGGTTGGTGCATGTGCAGGGCAATGGCTGCCGCACTTTTGATGTGGTCGAAGCGGATGGAGCTTGAATCCCTGAACACCGTAGCAGGCCGCTCGGCCAGTATCTTGTCCAGGGTTGATTCAGAACCACAAATGTTGGGTAGACCATCGACGTATTCGGAAATGTTTTCCATAAGAAGTAATCTGCTGAATGAGGTTTAGAGGAAGATTTTTGGTTTGCCGTTCCCTTCTGATCGGGCTGGTGCGGGAACTCAAACCGTCTGACCGGTAAAGTGTATTGGAAAATATGGCCGGATAGAAACGGGCAAACTCAATATCCTGAGTTTCCCGAAAATTATTCACGCTATGAGGGATTGAATACCTCGAACAGACTGTATCATCAGGGTCAAAATCAGCCTTTACGTGGCGGCTTTCGCTGAATCATCCAGTAATTGCGTGAGTTCGGTATCGGTTAATGGGTCGGCATCTTCCTCAGCATCGTCTTCGTCCAGATTGAGGTCGTTCAGTATATCTTCCAGATCCAGATCAAGATCTGCATCGCGGTGGGTATCGGTCATGGGTTCATCCACTTCTCTATGCGTCAGGACAACCAGCAGGGCATCAAACGCATCCATTCGGGGGGGGGTGGGTTTGACCGGGGGGGCGGCATTAAGCAGCGCGTCGATTTCATCGTCGTCGGGTTGAGTCTCCATAGCCAGTTTGTCTGGCTGAGCATTGGATAGTGGAGATTGAGTGACGGGAACAACGGGTTCTTCTTCATCGTCGCCGCCGGCTACCAGCATGGTGTCTTCATCCAGATCCCCCATTAGAGCGGCTTGCAGCAAGGCATCCAGATCATCATCCTCTGCCGCATCACCCTCAGCCGGAGTGCTCGATACCGCCGCTGGGGTGGGCCTGGGTGCGGGGGCGGTAGCCGCCACTGGTGCGGGTTCTTCTTCATCGTCGCCACCGGCTACCAGCATGGTGTCTTCATCCAGATCCCCCATTAGCGCGGCTTGCAGCAAGTCATCCAGATCATCATCCTCTGCCGCATCATCCGCAGCCGGAGTGCTCGAAACCGCCGCTGGGGTGGGCC
>JBPCSC010000092.1:0-5234 GCA_051007495.1 Methylococcaceae bacterium
GGTTCATAGCGATCGTCCAGCAGCAAATCAGTGCGTCGGATGTTGTCCTCTACCTGGAAAAACTCAGCCGGCCAATCACAGAGTGGCACTTCGTGATTCACCAGTTTGACGATGTGATCCACCCGGTTTCGATCCAGACGGGAAAGCGCGTACCCGTTAACCAACCCCGCCGGGCCTTGGTCGCATAGCCCGGTGCAGGCGGTGTAATCGAAGCTGACACAGCCATCTTCACGGGTCTCGCCGGGGCGCACCGACAAAGACTGGGCCAGGTAGGCACCCAATTCACGGCTGCCTAAAAGGTGATCGGAAATGGAATCACTCAGGCGGATGTCGTAACGGCCCACCGGTTCTGTGGAGAAAAAAGCATAAAACTCGGCCACGCCCTGAATCTGGGTAAAAGGAACGCTCAGTGCCGTGCTGACCAGGCTCATGGCGTGACGAGGGATGTGGTGGAGTGTGCTTTGAATGGCCCTAAGCACCGGCATAAGTGCCGTGGCTTCAGCCGGGTGTCGCATCAGTATGTCTTGAGTGATGCGGTGGATGTCGGTATCGGTGGTGTTCATGTGGAGTCTCCCGTTCAGGTGTGGCCGGATGCCTTTAAGGCGCAGACAGCCGGTTTATGTCTGGCGGATTGTAGGGGATTCGTATGAAATTTGATAAGCATTCAGCATCGGATGTGTCGGTGATGATAGAATGGCCGCCCATCAAGGGGCTAGTCTTTAGCTTCGTTCTTCTTAATCATCCATCATCCTATTTCAGTCCGCACAGTTATCAATGGAAGTCTCGCTCGAAATCAAGGCCAGCTCGGTAACGCTACCGGTATTGAGGTTGACCACAACCGACATGCTGTTTATTGCCAACCAGCTTCAGGACAAACTACTTAAGGCACCCGATTTTTTTCGTAACGCACCGGTGGTGATCGAATTATCGGGCGTGGAAGAAAGCCCGGACGAACTCGATTTTCCCGCGCTTATCCAGTTACTCCGAACTCATGAACTGGCGCCTGTGGGTATCCGGGGAGGCTCCGTCAGCCAGCAGCAGGCGGCGCGACAGGCTCATCTGGCCATTTTGGCTGATGTCCCCCGAACCGAAGGAGCGGATCGGCCAACCAGCACCGGTTCTGAGCGAGGGAAACCCCAAAGTAGCCCAACCAAGCCGGTTTCGGTGCGATTCAGTACCATAGTCGAACAACCCGTGCGTTCCGGACAGCGCATTTATGCTCAGGATTCAGACCTGATCGTACTGGCTCAGGTGAGTCCAGGGGCCGAAATCATGGCGGATGGCAACATTCACGTTTATGGTTCTCTGAAGGGACGAGCCATGGCCGGTGTAAAAGGTAATACCGATGCCAGGATTTTCTGTTCCGACCTCAAAGCGGAACTGGTCGCCATAGGGGGTCACTACAAAATCAGTGAAAACCTGGACGGCCCTATCCAGGGAAAATCGGTTCAGGTCTATTTGCGCAATAATTCTCTATTCATAAAAGAGCTATAACGATTCATTTATCCGGAGTATACGAGTGGCAAGAATCATAGTTGTAACATCAGGAAAAGGCGGCGTGGGCAAAACCACGACCAGTGCGGCTTTGTCGATGGGGCTGGCACTCAAAGGACACCGCACCGCGGTGGTCGATTTCGACATCGGCTTGAGAAATCTGGACCTTATCATGGGTTGTGAACGTCGGGTCGTTTATGACTTTATAAATGTCATCAACGGCGAATCCACGCTGAATCAGGCGTTGATTCGGGACAAGCGTTGCGAGAATTTGTATGTGCTACCTGCTTCTCAAACCCGGGATAAGGACGCACTCACCGAGCAAGGGGTAGAGAAGGTACTCAACGAACTGTCTGAAACTTTCGAGTACATCGTGTGTGACTCACCCGCTGGCATAGAGCGTGGCGCGCATCTCGCCATGTATTATGCCGATGATGCCATCGTCGTCACCAACCCGGAAATTTCTTCGGTTCGAGATTCCGACCGAATGCTGGGGATACTGTCCAGCAAGTCTCGCCGGGCCGAATTGGGGCAGGATCCTATCCGGGAATATCTGTTACTGACCCGATATTCACCACAAAGAGTCAAACAGGGCGAAATGCTCGGTGTCAGCGATGTGCAAGAGATTCTGGCTTTGCATTTGCTTGGCGTCATACCAGAATCCAAATCAGTACTGAGTGCGTCCAATTCAGGTAATCCGGTCATACTGGACGACAAAAGCGATGCCGGCCAGGCGTATTCCGATGTCATCCGTCGCTACCTGGGAGAAGATACGCCCCATCGCTTTGTCGATGAAGAAAAGAAGGGATTATTCAGCCGTATATTTGGTGGATAATCATGGATCTACTGAGTTATTTCAGAAACAATCGCACGAACAGCGCAGCAGTTGCCAAGGAGCGGTTACAAATATTGGTAGCCCATGAGCGTATGGACAGGGATCGTTCCCCCGAGTATCTCGTCAATTTGCAGCGTGATCTGCTTGAGGTGATACGTCGATACGTCAACGTCGATCAGGACGCGATCACCGTTACCATGGAACAGGACGAAAACCGGGAAGTATTGGAGTTGAATATCGTCCTGCCTGATGAGTCGGTTTCCAGGCTTAAGGTCAGGCGTTAGAATCAGGGCGTATACCCAACTTTGTACAATACCAGGTAAGTACTATGAGTGAATCCATTAGCATAATCGGAACAGCCGCTGGCAGGGTATGGAGTTATCTTTATGAAAACGGTACTGCCAGCGCCACTAAAATGACGGAAGTTCTGGAACTCGACAAAAACGAGATTCAGCGTGCCATCGGATGGCTGGCCCGGGAAGGGAAGCTATCGGTAGAAAAAAAAGGCAAGAACGAGTTATTCCGCCTGAACGCCGAATCCTGACCAACATTCTCTCCATTCCAGCATAAACCAACCAGGGGGCGGGCTTATCGTCGCGAGTCCCCTGGTTTTTTTATTCCCCAAAAACGATTTAATAATAACTAAGGCAAAGATATGACTGTCCATCCTACCCTTACTGCCGTCACCGACCGTATTCGGTCACGCAGCCAACACCGCCGTGAAGCCTACCTCAAGCGCGTTCAGAGTGCCTATCAAAGCGGCGTCACCCGCCATCGGATCAACTGCACTAACATGGCCCACGCCTATGCGGCCATGCCGGTGTGTGATAAGGGCGTATTCAAAGCCGATCAAGCCCCCAACATCGGCATCGTCACCGCCTACAACGATATGTTGTCGGCCCATCAGCCTTACGAAGACTATCCTCGCATTCTCAAGGATGAAATACGCTTGACGGGAGCCACGGCCCAGGTAGCCGGCGGGGTTCCTGCCATGTGTGACGGCGTGACCCAAGGCCAGATGGGTATGGAATTGTCTATGTTTTCCCGTGATGTGATCGCCCTGTCCACGGCTATAGCTCTGTCACACAATGTATTCGATGCCAGCTTGTATCTGGGTGTGTGCGACAAAATCGTGCCGGGTTTGCTGATGGGGGCCTTGCGGTTCGGGCATCTGCCCGCTGTATTTGTACCGGCCGGTCCGATGACTACAGGTCTGTCCAACTCGGAAAAAGCCAAGATTCGCCAGCTATACGCCGAAGGCAAAGCCGATCGTGAAGCACTACTGGAATCTGAAATGGCGTCTTATCACAGTGCCGGTACGTGTACCTTCTACGGTACTGCCAACAGCAACCAGATGCTGCTGGAGATCATGGGCTTACAACTGCCAGGGTCTTCTTTTGTGAATCCGGGGACTCCACTCCGTGAAGCCCTCACCCGAATGGCCGCCCGGCAGATTGCCCACATGGCCGAAAGCAAGGCGGCTCTTTCTTTGTGTGACATCGTCGATGAACGGGTAATAGTCAATGCCATGGTGGGTTTGCTGGCGACTGGAGGTTCCACCAATCACACGATCCATCTGGTCGCCATAGCCCGGGCCGCCGGTATAGAAATCAACTGGGACGATTTCAGCGATCTCTCAGCCGATGTTCCGCTGATCGCACGCGTGTATCCCAACGGCAAGGCCGACATCAACCATTTCCATGCGGCCGGCGGAATGGGGTTTCTGATTCGGGAACTGCTGGATGCCGGTCTATTGCATGAACGAGTCGAAACCATTCTGGGTACGGGATTACGTCAATGGACGCAAGAACCCTGGCTTGATGAGGGTCAACTGAGTTGGCGACCGGCTCCTGGCGAGAGCCTTGACCCCAAAGTCCTGGCCACCGTCGCCGAGCCGTTCAGTTCCAATGGCGGGCTGGCTTTGGTGGACGGCAATCTGGGCCGGGGGGTCATCAAGCTATCGGCAGTGGCTAAAGAAAACCACGTTGTGAAGGCTCCAGCCATAGTATTCGATAGCCAACAAGAATTGATTGACGCATTCAAGCGGGGAGAACTGGAGCGTGATTTCATCGCGGTGCTGCGCTTCCAGGGACCACGCGCCAACGGTATGCCGGAACTGCATCAACTCACACCCACTTTGGCCGTACTACAAGACCGTGGCTTCGATGTGGCATTGGTCACCGATGGCCGTATGTCCGGGGCATCCGGAAAGGTGCCGGCGGCGATACACATCTCCCCTGAATGTGCCATGGGTGGCCCGTTGGCCAAGGTGCGCACCGGCGATGTCATCGCACTGAATGCCGTACACGGCCGTCTGGATGTAGAAGTATCCGAGGAGGAATGGGCCGCCCGTGAAGTACAGACAGCGGATTTAACGGACAACTGTTTCGGTATGGGACGGGAGTTATTCAGCGGTTTCCGAGCTTTGGCCGACACCGCCGAAAACGGCTGTTTCAGTTTTGCCTTCAATGATTAATCGAAGCACTCACTCAACTTATCTGGAGTATCAACACATGACATTAGACGAAATCGTAGCGGCCACCAGCGTAATGCCGGTCATGGTCATAGACCGTATCGAAGATGCCGTACCCTTGGCCGAGGCTCTGGTGGCCGGAGGAATCCGGGTACTGGAAATTACCTTACGGACTCAGGCAGGATTGGACGCAGTCAAGCGCATAAAACAGGAAGTACCTGGAGCCATAGTCGGCGTGGGCACTATATCGTCTCCCCGTTTGCTGGAAGCCTCTATTGAGGCGGGCGCGGCTTTCGGGGTTTCGCCGGGTACTCCACCCGCTTTGCTCAAGGCGATATGCGAGAGTGGTTTGCCGTTTTTTCCGGGTGTCGCCACCATGACGGAAGTCATGCAGGTTATGGATGCAGGGCTTACTGTGATGAAGTTCTTCCC
>JBPCSC010000093.1:0-11471 GCA_051007495.1 Methylococcaceae bacterium
TCGTTGAGCAGCATGCCTTCGACTTCTTTCAGATCGACTAAATGTTGCGACTGATCCGACATCAGCTTAAACTCGGCTTTTATGTTAGGGATCTCGCCGAGTGTCGCGTCGTTCGGAAATAACGGGCGGGCCGGTTGGTCTATTGCGGTACCTGATGTTGACGGGGTGAGCGGCGTCACGATAGTGAGGGGTGGGCTGTCGTGGTCGAGCTCAGGGACTTCAACAAGATCGTCTGTTGGGGCAATGAGGTCGGACTCATCGTTCAGAGAGGCCATAGGTTACTCCGTTGTATTGCTAGAGGAAGCCATTAGGGTTTCAAATAAGCCAATGGCGCTATTGTGATACTGGGTCAGTCGCAAAGGGTCTTGCGTCATAACAGCCACCATGTCCTCGGTAATACCCATCTGCAGATTAAAAAAATCAGCCACTACATTTTGCGGTGTCAGACAACACACCTGTCGCATAGGGAAAGCATTGTAATAGCGCAGTAGATAAAACTGACGGACATAGGTTCGGATATCCGCAAGGTTAACAAGAACCAATTCATTCAATCGAGATAAAGCCATGTCGACCGAGATACTGCACTGCACTCGAAACAACTGTTCCGGTGCTTCCGTGGGGGCCGTGGGTAATGGCAGTAAGATGGACAGTGCTTTAGCTAAAGCAATCGTAACCAAAGGGCTACGGCCCTGATCATTGGACGACAGTCGATTGATCAGCTCCAGGCTGTCCTTAGAGAGGGATGCGAGACGGGTCATAAATCACCTAAGAGGTCTGGGTAGAGGAAGCTGTGAGTCTGAGTTGTGCGCTTTTCATATACAGGTCGTTGTGCGCGAGGTCTTCAATGAGCTGCTGGATTCTAATCTCATAGTGCGCATCACGATTGGACTTAAAGAGGATGTTGCTAATGGTGTTTAACAATCCGCCGTATTCCGTGGCTCGTTTATCGACTTTATCAATCTGTTTGATTTGTTCGATGAGGGTATGGACTGTGCCATCCGACAATTGCGTATCCTTGAGTTGCTGAATGAGCTGTTGGCGTACCCGTTTATACCGTATCTTTAGATCATCATACGTCATATCCCGGTAACTATCGCCTGCACCTACGACCATCATGCACATTGCGAATAAGTAGAAAATCATGGCGACCGCCCCAATAAAATTAGTAACGATTAATGCCACAAGGCCCGTAATGAGGATGAATATAGAAGCAGCGATCAGTACCAGGAATAAGACTTCCTGCAAAAATACGAAGATTCGCATAATGCGACTGGTTTCAGGTGAACCGTTTGCCTCATGCATGATCTGCAAAAATTCAACGATATACCGCCCGTATCCAAACCGTGCTGCAAAATTATCCGCTATTTGTTCAGATGCCGTACGGTCGTATGCCTCGTTAGGCATTTGGGAACAGACATGTTCCAGATAAATTTGGGCTAGTTTAAAACCTAGGATCGTACGGTTTTTCTCATGGACTACATCTTCAAATTCCTGCAAGGGTTTATTGGTCTTGTCTGACAATTCACGAAACCAATATTCCCGTTTCTCAGGGCGATTTTCCGTACGAATTTCGGTAGCTAAGTTAGCCAAGATTTGATTGGTGGACGTTAAGCGATCCGAATATTCATACCACGTAAAAATATGCCCAATCTCGTGCAGACAAACAGCAACCAATTGCGGTACTGTCGCGTTGAAGTTAATAACAAGGTCCACGATGTTCATCGCCAACCGATGCTGTCGGTAACTAAAAATGCCCGTAACTTTTGCTTCTTTCAGGTCAATGGTTCCTTTACGGTCTATTAACTCTTTAGTGATTTTATATTCCCAATCATCGATGGCCTCACCTCGCCAAAAGTCATCGATAAAGACATGACTGGCATTAATAGCCATGGGTTCTACAAAGGGACCTCCTGACGTATTACTAAAGTCAAACATGATCCGTAACCCAAAACGATTCATGCAAAATTCACTCAGCTCCTTGGAGAACTGAGTGCGCTCCAGGATTTTAATGGTCTTATCGCACTTTCCAGTTTCTTGGTATTTACGCTTAACAAACTCAACGAGTTCTGAGAAAATTGCCTCCATGCGTTTTCCAGTGTCGTCATACTGGAAATTAATAGTCTCCATGCTAAATAATAATCGGGCCATAACTGGCTACTCCTGGGGTCTTATAGGGTAAAAAAACACTCGCGTGTTAGATGTGATGAACGGCAGCGAGCCACTAGATTAGCTACACAAGATGCCACTACGAGGAACTTACATGTCCAAGACACCCCTGGCGCGGGAATGCCGCTTTGTCGTCCACATTCCGTCTTACGATGCGGAGCGCCCTGACGCCCATATGGTCAAAGAGACCATTCATTATGACGACGGGACGAGCGCCCCGCATTTGCGTTTTATTAAGGACTACCCCCGACCTTTCTGGGCCACTAAGAAGGCATACCGCAACCACGAACAAAAGAAAGAATGGGAATCATTGGAGCGACTGGATCGCTACGACTGCACCCAATCTCAACTCCGCAATCACATTGCTAAAGTACTGGAACGCCCTTATAGCCGGGATGGGTATCGACAGCTCACCAGCTCGCCGTACATATACGGCAGTGATATTACCGCATGTTCCTTGATCAAGAAAGGCTATCAAACCCAATACCCCGACTATAACACGCCTTACAGTGTCGCGACCTTTGACGTAGAAACGGACATGTTGCACGGACATGGACAAATCCTGATTGCTACTGCCACGTTTGAGAATAAGATCTTTACTGCCGTACAAGCCAATTTCGTAAAAGGCTTATGCAGTCCGGAACTGCTGATTGAATCGGCTATGAATAAATACCTCGGCGAATATGTAACGGCTGATCAGTTACACTGTGACGTGACGGTTTGTGAGGACGAGATCAGTGTCGTCCGTGCTGTCTTTGCACGGCTGCATGAATGGAAACCCGATTGGCTCAGTATCTGGAACATGGACTTTGACGTATCGCGATTATTAGAAGCGTGCGAGCGTGCACAAGTCGATCCTAAAACGATTTTCTGTGATCCGAGCATTCCCATGCCGTACCGAATCTTCAAGTATAGACAAGGTAAGAAGAAACGCATCACGGCATCCGGTCGGGTAATACCGATTAAACCGGCTGAGCAATGGCACGTCGTGCAATGTACCAGCAGCTTTTATTGGATCGATGCCATGTGCGTTTATAAGCAGATCCGTCTCAGTAAAGCCGAAGAACGCAGTTATGCACTCGATGCGATTCTGAATAAAGTGTTAGGAATACGCAAGCTTAAATTCGAAGCAGCGAATGCATACCAGAAAGCAGAATGGCATCAATTCATGCAACAGCATTATCCCGTCGAGTACATCATCTACAACCGATTCGACAGCTGGTCAATGCAATTGTTAGATCGAAAGACCAAAGACCTATCGGTGACATTACCGGTTTTTGCAGAAAGTGCGGGCTTTGAAATCTTTGATTCCCAACCCAAACAGATTGCAACTGCGTTACATTTTGAATGCCTGGAACAAGGATTGGTCGTAGGCACCGCAGGGAGTTCTATTCAACGTGAGCCCGAAGTAATAGAAGAAGATACGGCCAATGGGGAAAATGAGGATGACGACATCTTGTCATTAGACGGCTGGATCGTTACTTTAAAATCCATCAACATGATTGAAGATGGCGTATGCTGCATACAGGAAAACCCACTGCAGAAAACAGCTGCACGAATGTTCGTATTTGACTCAGATAGCACGGCGGCTTATCCGAGTGCTACGACGGTAGCCAATGTCAGTAAAGAAACAACCAAGTGCGAACTGATTGATATCGACGGTATTGATGAAGAGGTATTTCGTATGGCGAATATCAATTTGTTATCGGGGCCACCAAATGCTATTCAGTATTGTACGACGATGTTTAACTTTCCGTCTGCCGTGGATTGGTTGAAGGATTACCAGCTGCAAAAGGGATAAAAAAAAGAGTGCATACTGCGAGAGAGCTGGAGTGCTCTCTCGCAGTATGTCGGTTAGCCGAGCAATGCCTTCAGGTCGGCCAGGGATGCTCCTTCCTTGAGCATGGTGCGGGCCTGCGCGACTTTGTCGATAGTCGTAGAGGCTTCCTGTCTCAATAGCTCGGCATACTCCCGATCCTGCGCCTCCTGCAGGATGCTAGCGGCCTCCCGCTGTGCCGCTAGGAGCTGATCGAAACCATCCATGGAAGCCGCCCACATGACATCCTCCTGATCCAGTGCCAGGGACACGGCAGGTGGTAATTCTGCCCGAATAAATGCCTTGACGGCTTCATCCTGGAGATCGGGCGCCTTTAGCTTTTCGCGCAGCTCCGCACAGGCGGTCTGCCACGTTTTTGAGATGATCCATTCCCCCGTATCCCAATCCTGGGATAGGGTTTCCATCCTAATGCCTTCCGCCAGTTCTAACTCCCAGTAAGAGGCACTCCAATTGCCTCTCTTGTCAAATCGTTCCTCCTCCACCCGGACTGCCCCGGGAATGGCATTGCCTTTAAAAGGCAGAATTCCATTTGATGCTACCAGTACGTTCATGTGGCGGCGACCACGATGACCGATTTCATCGTTTACGGTGATAGTGTTTACATTGCTCATTGCGGTTCTCCTATTAAAAGGTTGAATGACCCTACAGTCGAGCAAACTGTAGGGAGGTAGGTTCAGTGTTAGTATGTGGGTCTACAGCAAACTGCACTCCGAGTTAGGCATATGCTGGATCAACCCGTAAAATCTGCCACCGCTTATTAACTTTCAACACCCCTCCAAATTTCGAAAATGCAACTTCCATGACATGTTTAGGTTGTGCGGAATGCCAGTGACTCCCTAAAGGGGCGCAATAGGCAAACGGATTATGAAAAACCTGTACACGGTTGTGTGCAATCGAACGGTCAGACTCACAATCAACTGCGAGCCACCGTCCATCTATACTGATAATGCCTTTTAGGTATATTGGCGTATCAATCTGCACTGGGTCACGATACAGATTGATCTTCTGTAGAAACTGAACCGTATCGTGTTCTTTACGAAATAAGATCACGCCCGCTCGTCGGTATCGAATACCGGCGGTGGTACAGTGCTCTGTTCCGATATAGAGCGCCGCGATCAGGCTGATGCCTTTGATTTCAGGCGTGTAGGCGAAGCTTAATTTTTCCATTGTGAGGTCAGTCTCACACAGACTGTAAAAGCAAGCGGTCAGGTAACTGGTACTCAGGCGCATAAAGTCTCCAATTTTTGTTATGGTTAAAACGAATGATGCCGACTGCTAATTACAGTAGCACCATTAGAATATAACGCTGATTATTTTTTCACTGGACAGATGTATAGTGTAAGTCACTATGAGGTCAAGCAATATGAAGTATACTGTGCGATTCGTGGATATGAAAAGCTATGAGGGGGTATGGATCGGACGACGGAGTCCCTTCAACAATCCGTATAAGCCCCGTACGGGCATTGAAACGCCGAATAGTTTATTGGTGTATCAAGCCTATATCTATCGTCAAGCCAAGAGCCATGCGGGCTTTAGAAGAGCCCTGGTGAGGCTACACGCCTATGGTATTCAATACGGTGAGCTTAAATTACGGTGTCAGTGCCGCGTAGGGGCCCTGTGTCATCGTACCGTATTGCAGGACTACCTGAATCAACAATCAGAACTGTTGGATGAATGGCTGGATTTGTATCAAAAAGATTGGGTGTATTACGGCAAACCGGAACATCTCAACAGCAGTTACGACCGGGAATCTAAGAAGCCGGTGTATTTACCAAACGGAGATGCTTTGAATTCTGTTTATGTATTCGGTAGTAATACGGCAGGACTGCACGGTAAAGGGGCTGCATTAGAAGGCTTGATTTGGCATGGCGCTAAGATGGGTTTAGGTGAAGGGGCCAGTGGCTTAAGCTATGCCATTCCTACTAAAGATGCACAATTACGGCCTTTGCGTTTAGGTACAATTGCACGGAGTATTGATGACTTCTTGCATTGGAAGGAGCAAGATCAGAAAATCTGCTACGTGACTGCGGCAGGGTGTGGTCTAGCGGGGTATCGAACACACGACATCGCCCCCTTGTTTAATGGATTGCGGGACAGCTGGGTGCCCCAGGAATGGTACAGTTATTTGCTATAAGCGCATAATGCCTAGAGAGCGATTATGCTCTCTAGGCATTATGCCGGTTATGCGTAGATACTCAGTAAGGGAAGCCGGCCATTGGTATAGGTCTCCCGCATTTTAAAGCAAAAAAATAAAAGGAAGGATAGGGGGCATCCCGCCCCCTACATTGCCCGTCAACGGCTATACGGCCAGTAATCCCATCGTTGGGACTTGAGGAACTCGTAGGCTAGATCATAGCCTCGCGAGAATCGATTAGGTCGGTAGTTATCGGCTTCGGCAGCCGTTCCTTCCTCAGCCTCCGTTCTGAGATTGAATACCTCGCTGATGGCCTCCATGTACCCTTCTCCTCGGGCGGTGGCCTTCTCGGCCAGTTCCTTGGCTTTCTCGATATCGGCCACATCGGCTTCCCAGCCTTCTTTATTTCGATCGAGTTCCTCTAACAGTAGATGAATCCCCGTTTGGAACTCACAAAGATACTCACTTTTAGTAGCGACCTCCCATGGCGGCGCCTTCATGGCCGAGTACACGAGGTCCCACGTCAGGATCTCTTCCTCCTGAAAACTGAAGGCATGGCGTGCGCCCGCATACGCGCATGTCCCGTCGGCTTTTACGGCCGTGACGTTGCCGTAGCAGGTGATCCAAATCGCCCATCCCTCCCCCTCCTGGAATCCTGCGGAACTGTAATAGTTCTGCCCAATGAATCCGGCAATAAATTGCCGATTCAGTAGTCGTTCGTCCTTAAACTCGACGGCCCTTGGGTTGCGACGATACCAATCGCCATAATCACGTTGCCCTTCAATCCATGATGCCGCTGACTCTTTTCCTATGGTGAATACTACTTGCATGTTAACCTCTTTGGTTTTTGAAAGCCCAGTCGCCAGACATTGGCACTGTAGGCTCATGAGTAGTATATGCCACCAAAATAACCTTCAATCCATGTTAGGCTTTAACACAAAAAAAAAATAGTAACCAAGACGCCCTTTGTGGGGGCGTCCTGATTGCTTAGTGAGCTAGAAAGTTCCGCCTTTTTCCCTTTATATTAGGGCGGGTACTGGTAAGGTAGCTCATCTCTTACCAGTGCATGTTTGTTTATCGTCGGCCCGGCATGCTCCGACTATTCCCGCGAAGGGTTACCCTTGGGTAGTAACCGTTACGAGAACCAGATTCAGAGATGCCGAAGCGATCTCCTCTTCCGAATACTCATAACGGTCGCCGCCCAAACGTGGCAAACCGCTCACCGAGAACACCACGAGCTGGTCGCCCTGGCTCAGTAGCACACGGGGTGCTACGGCCGGGACGTCCAGCTGGATGCCGTATTTTTTATGTACGGCGTCCAGGGTGACCTGGTGAGACGGATTGCACACGCTCAAGTAACCATCCGCAAGAAGTGCCTTAACGCCATCCACGGTGACAGGCTTAAATTCGACCACGGAGGTCGAACCGGCTGTCAGCATGGAAGGCGAAAAGGCAAATCCCGCGTAAACGGTCATTGGCGATTTCTCTCCGTTCGTTAATGAAATTTCTGCTTTCACCCCATCCGTAGGTGTAGCATCAATCTTAATATATGGGACTATAAAAATCTGCAGTATACATTATGAAAACACAAGGGCATAACAGGAGTCCTTTAGCAGGACTCCTGGAATATACTTTAACAGGCTAAAATACTAGATACCCTCAGTGGCTATAAGGGCATAATGCCTAGAGAGCATAATCGCTCTCTAGGCATTATGACGGTTATGCGTAGAAGCTCAACAATTTCTGACGACCTTCTTCAGTGAAGCCGGCCGACAGGGTACGATCAAGACTGACCTGTTTCAAACCGAGCTTGCGGGTCTGGGGGTCTGCAGTCAGTTTAACCAGATTAAGAATGCGTTGGAAACCATCCAACTCAGCTTCTGCACGGCTCCAATATTCACTGAAGCGGAAAACGTAGCGGTCGTGAAAGACCTGACCTTCGCCCTGATTCTGAGAAAAGAAAGACAGCAACAGGTTCCAATGTTTAGGAAACTCTTCAGGCGGGACCTGATGGATCAATCCGTGGATCATGCGCCACAGGCTGTATTGCTGGTGTGCGCCATCATTTTCCGAGATCGGTTTGCCTGGACGCATCTGGTCAATGTAGCTTTCCATTGCCTGAATCAATGCTTTCTCAGAGAGTGAGCCTTTGGCTTTCAGGTTTTCAATTTGAACACTGAAGCTGGAGGCCGGTGCTGCAGCAGGCTGCGTGGGCACTACAGTCGGTGCAGGACGGACTGGAGCAGGCTGCGGGGTCAGTGCAGACTTGATCTGTATGGCGGGCTTAGAGGCCGGTGCAGGCTCTGGCTTTACTTCAGGTGCAGCGGTTTCAGTGACAGGTGCTTCGGCAGTGATAGGTGCTTCAATGGTTTCGGGGGTTGGCGTAGTATCGGCCATGGTCATACCTTTAGTAGTGTAAAATCAAAAGAAAGGGTGGAGACTGGAGCTCCAAAGTCGTCATACCATCAAAGCAAATCAGTGAACAGTATATGTCGGTGATGCTAATATACTGGCAGTCGTGTAAAATCCTGTTTTCATTTCAGACACCCAGTCATCTTCGGCAAGTCTATTGGTAGCTACTAGCGCATTTTCAGTAAAACAACACTGGTGCAGGATTTTTTAGATAAGCGCGCTGTACTGTATTTTTACCGAGAATTATTTAGGTATCTCAAATGAGCCTAAATTTCTCAATCGCCAATAATCCTCTCGAATCAAAATCAACCCCTGTTTACCTGTCCATCGCCCGAATAAATAACGCCTACCGGTCCCAGGGATCTGTTTTTCTAACTGCATAAAGTAAACCCTGGTCAATTCATCGATCGTGTTTCTTAACGTCAATTCAAACTCATGATCCTTTTTCGTTAAGTCAAGCCGGTCATAAAAGGATTCAAAAAGGAATAGCTCAAAGTCATAATGCAACGGCAAAGAAGCAATCGCCTCTATTATTATACGTAATGGAAAATGACGAAATAACGCAACATTCATATCGTCATAATGTCGCATCCACGTCATGTCCATAATCACTACCACGGCAGTGATTACTTCATTCCCGCCGTAGTAGGGATCGATCGCATCGGTGACCCAGAGTCCCTTTATTGAATCAAAAAACACAGCTCATTCCTCTTGGTAAAAAAATAAATGCAGCATAGAGCCCTGAGAGCAGCATAGGCTCTCAGGGCTCTATGACGTGAGTACGATGGGTCTAAAATTAAAGGCCCAGTTTTGCCTTTTCTGTTTTACCCCACGTTCTACATTCTTCAGCGTAGGCATTCC
This sequence comes from Methylococcaceae bacterium, assembly GCA_051007495.1. Taxonomy (GTDB): domain Bacteria; phylum Pseudomonadota; class Gammaproteobacteria; order Methylococcales; family Methylococcaceae; genus CAIVXW01. The sequence continues at coordinate 9,411 of JBPCSC010000093.1, forward strand.
AGGCATCAAATTCTGCACTCGGTCCAGTACGCAATAGCTTAATCTCATCGGTGAGACTGTATTTTTCAGCTATGCGATCTCGTACCGCGTCGTCGATGGATTTTACACGGTAGCTTGCTTGCAGGAGTGCCTTGTGTAAAACATCGTCTAAGACGACCGGCTCGAGCGTAATCTGCTCATGCTGTTCCGATAAGGTATACCCATCTGGAAGGGCATAATAATGGAACCCGTCCATCCGTGCAATTTCAATGGGACGCGGAGCATCGTGCTCCACGGTCTGCTCATACCGGATGTGGTAGGTGGTGTAAGCGTCGGATACAGGCTGGTAGCGAACGATAGAGGGCATAATTGAGCTCCTGTGTTTGGTTAAGTATATGCTGCAAAGAGCATGTTTTGCGGGCATGACCAATATGAGAAATTACACTTTCTCGGCGATGATGTAAAATGCTCTTTCGCGTTTTAATAAGAGCCATTTTTCGTATGAACCGTTTTTCACGCCATGTGCGATATCCTACAAAGTTAACGCCTCTAGTGGATCGGTCTATACCATATTTACTCAAAGTAAGGTGTAGCTCATCTTTGATGAATTGCTCTATCTTTTCTTTATACAGCCGTGCTTCTTCAAGCGTTAGACCAAACAATACGAAGTCATCAACATACCGCACATAATACTTAACTTTTAACTCGCGCTTGATATACTGATCGAGGGGATTCAGATAAATCAGGGCATACAACTGACTCAGTAAGTTTCCGATAGGGATTCCGATGGGTTCGCCATAATTGGTAAATAGCATCATTACTGCTACGAAATGGCGATCCTTTATTTTCTTCTCTATCAGTTTCTTAAGAATCTGTTGGTCAATTCGGTAGAAAAACTTACGGATATCCAGTTTTAGAACATAGGAATCCGGTTTTGTTTTTCTTAAAGCATTCTGGGCATAATCGGCCGCCTGATGCGTACCTTTACCTTTACGACATGCATACGAGTCATGTATGAACGTTCTATCAAAGAGGGGGTAGATAACACGGTATATTGCGTGTTGTACTACACAGTCTCTAAAAGCCGGCGCATAAATGATTCTTTCTTTAGGTTCATAAATGGTGAACTGGTAGTAAGGCATTGGCTTATAACAGCCAGAATGTAATTCTTCATGCAGTGAGTTTAAATTAAAACTTAACTGACGTTCAAAATTGAAACAAGCGCGATTATTGCGCTTACTTTTACGGGCATCCAAATAGCCCTGGTACAATGCATCAAGGGTAAAAGCTTCTTCAAACAAGTTGCCATACCGTTTCATAAGTTGACCCGTCCTGATGTTCGCGTTAAGACTACTAAAAAGGACGGATCCGACAGATTTCGCCCGCGAGGGCAGGAAACCGCACCCCTTTGTTCCACCATACCCATCATAGGTTGCGAGGATGGACCAAGGTCAGAGCGACCGCCAACATTGTTGTTCGAGTTGCTACGCGTATTGTTGAGATTCAACGCCCACACCCCGGCGTTCGTACCATTGTTCCAATTACCGCCGGAGATCGGGCACATATTAATGCGGCTCCCTAAATTTTAGTACACTGTACTGTCCAACACCTTAACCCAAGAACCGATGATACGTCCTATTTCATCGATATGCCTGGATAATACTAAATAACGGTGAACGGCAACTTTTTTAGGATCTTGTTCCGTGACCTTACCGTTTTTAAAAGCAAAGTAACCTAATTCATGCGCTAGAAAAGTAAGCATTCTTAACTGTTCGTGGCGCGCAATCATAGTACTAATTGCGGTTTTTTTATAGTGCCTTCTCTGCAGCTCCACTATACGCGTAGCTACTCGAGCCACAATGTTGGCGGTCGCTCTGGCCTTTATATTTAACATCATGTGTGAAACGGTAGTGTAACACACCTTAGCAGGTATTTTATTATGGGACAGCATTCCGAAGCAAATCTTAATTATAAATACATTGAGATGGCGAAGCTAATGAACGTTTATCTCAACCACTTTCCAAAGCATGAAAAGTATGGACTTTGCTTGCAAATACGTAATGCTGCGTATGAGATGTATGG
>JBPCSC010000094.1:0-2577 GCA_051007495.1 Methylococcaceae bacterium
AGACCGGCCACGCCGCTGTCGCTTCCCGCCGTTTGGGTGATGTCGCTGTTGCCCGCCCCAATCACCGCCGCCGCCTGATCGACCACCGCAGCCACCTGGCTGCTGTCTACGGTCGGACTGGCTTTGGCCGCGCTGGTAATCAGCGTGGCGAGTATGCCGGGATCGCTCAGATTGGCGGTTTCGCCCTTGGTGTTTTGGGCGGTGAAGTAGTCGTTGAGGGCACTGATGATGACCGGCGTGGCATCGCTGGATTGAATCGCCGAACTCGAAGCCCCCTGCAAAACGGCGGTGGTTTGAACCAGCAGATTGGCAATCTGGGCCGCTTGCGCCTGCACCTGCACCGCCGTGGCCACGGTCTCGGCACTGGCACCGCTTTGCGTGGCCACCACTAAAGGATCGTATTGCGACAGGCTGACCGTATCCGGCAAGCCCAGCACTTTTTTGAGTTGGGTTTCCTGAGCGGCCAGTTCCGAGGCCGTGGCCTTGGTGCCGGCCAGTTGCACCAGCACCGTGGTCAGCGGGTTGATGACGCTGGACCCGACTGGAGCCTGGTACGTGCCCTGAAACGGCAGGCGGGTGGAGATGTCCTGGGTGCTGTCGTTACCGGTCAGAATGTAATGACCGCTGCCGCCCAGCAGCAGATAACGACCAAACGCGTCGGTGGTGGCACTGGCTTCACCGGCATCCAACTGGCCGTTGTCGTTGGCATCGGCAAACACAATACCGCCGGAAATATAGCCGTCGATCACCACGCCGGACACGGCATTGAGGCGCACGCCGTCCAGGGTTTGCGCGGAAAAATCACCCGACACCGAATTACCCGCCGCATCGGCCAGCGTTCCGCTCAGGTGGCCAGTCAGCGAAATGCCGTCGGCATCAATGTCGTCCGGCGTGACGGTGTAAGCCAGGTGCAGGGTGTCGGTGCCGTTGCCGCCCACCAGTTGGGCCTGGCGCAGTTCATCACGGTAGCTGCCATCGGCCTGACGCACGCTAAAGCTCAGTTCCAGCGCGGTGCTGTCGCTGACCGTGACCGCCTGGCTGAAGTGAACGGCAAAATCCAGGGTCTGATCGGTCAGGTAAATATCGCCGTGATCGCTGGCCAGTCGTTCCACCGAGGTGAGGGTGGGCGCGACATCGTCGTTCTGGATGACGCTCAAAGCCGGTGTGCCCAGAATGCGGGCATCGAGGTCGGTGTCGGTGTCGTCGGCAGGAATGACCGTGACCCGGTCAATCTGTACACGCAAACTTTCAGAAGGCTCCACCAGGCCATCGCCCTTTATCTCAAAGCTCAAGCTCTGGCGGGTCTCTCCCGCTTCAAAGCGGATCGTGCCGCTCAGCGGGGTGCCGTCGGCAAAGTCCTGGGCATCGACCGTGGTGCCTGTCGCCAGGCTCCAGTCCACCGTGGCGGCCCGACTGCTGTCGCCACTCCGCACCAGGGTGAACCCGGCGGCGGTCGTGCCGTCGTTGCCTTCAGGGACGACGGTTTGATCCGGGCTGATGTCCAGATATTGCACCGGGTTGACGTGAATCTGGATGGCGCGTTGCTGAATGGCTACGCCGTCCGAGACGCTGTAGCTGATTTGCCCCATATCGCCGGTCGCATCGGCGGCCGGGCTGTAGTGCAGTCCGGCCAGATCGTTCTGACTGATGAGCGTGCCGGCCAGAACCACCGTGCCGTCGCTTTTGCTGACCGTGCCTTGTGTCGGCACGGCATCAATCTGTACCGAGAGGCTGTCGCCTTCGCGGTCAACCGGGTCGGTGATGCTCAGTCCGTAGCGATTGCCAGCGGCCGGTTTGTGGTCGGTGTATTGGTCAATGTAAACGGTTTTGTCGGGATCGAGGCTGGGAGCACTGTTGCTGCCCTGGATCGTCAGGGTCAGCGTCGCGTCCGCCGTGCCGCCACGTCCGTCGGCCAGGGTGTAGCGCACGCTTTCGGTGGCGGTTTCGCCGGTCTTGAGGCTTTGATACGCCGTACCCGGATCGAAGCGGTAAGAGCCATCCGCGTTCAGGGTCAGTGCCCCTCCCCCGCTTAGCGTGATGGCCGTTCCCACCTGCCCGGCTTCGCCGTTAACGGCGATCACGCTGAGGGTGTCTGCCGCATCAGGGTCGGTGTCGTTGGCCAACACCCCGCCCGCCGCCGGCGTATCTACCACGCCGGTCTTGGCGGTGGTGAGGGCATCGTCACTGCCGCTGGGGGCTTGGTTGCCGGTTTCCAGACTCAGCACAAACGACTGACGGGCACTCAAGCCTTCCGGGTCGGTGGCGGTGAGGGTGAAATTAAGACTCGCCGGCGTGCTGTCGGCAGGCGGCGTGCCGCTCAAGGTGCGGGTGTCGGGGTTGAAGCTTAGCCAGTCGGGTAAGGCTGAACCGTCTTCCAAACCCAGGGTGTAGGTCAGCGTCTCACCTTCGGGGTCGGTGAAGGCGGTGTCAGGAATGACGAAGCTGAACGCCTCGCCCAATCGGGCCGCCATAGGCTCGGCCAACACCGTGGCATCTGCCACCGGGGCTTGATTGCCGGTTTCCAGTTCCAGCACAAAAGATTGACGGGCACTCAAGCCTTCCGGGTCGGTGGCGGTG
>JBPCSC010000095.1:0-7308 GCA_051007495.1 Methylococcaceae bacterium
AGACACGAGAATGTTTTGGTATTCTTCAAGACCGTCCTTGCGATTTTCCTACGGCTACCGCCGCCACTAGAGCGATTCCCGCAACAGCGACCTTGCCTATCCCTTCAACTGTCGACCAAAAGCCTTTGGTGTTTTCGATTTCCAAATTAACGCGAGCGACCAGGACATCTGAAGTAACGTGCGGGGGATATTCTCTAAAAATGCTATTAAGTCGCTTATTTTGTTCCTCACCCAACGTGCCAGACAAATCCAGTACCATATCTGGCACCTTATTGAGTATGCCTAAGGCAACCTCAAATTCTGCTTGAGTTCCAATTACAGCTCTTTCTGAATTACTACTAAGATTTAGTAGTAATTCTTTTACTACATTAACAGTTGGAGTAGTTCCAAAGTCGCCAATGGTTTTTCCAATCATTGTTTCAGACATTTTATTATCCTCTTAAATACTGGTAAATGTACTTTCAATTGCCGATCACACGCCATTCATGCCCCACTGAACAAAGTGGCTTGAGTAACGCATCGTCGTCAATTCTACGAATTTCGTAGAGACGAAGCAACACCAAAACCGCGACCATCTCTTTCATGGTAAAGAGGTTGGGGTCAAAGAAAAGCTGTTTTGGTCGTCGGTTGCGCCAGGCACGAGAGTGTTTTGGTATTCCTCAAGACCGACTAGGTGTCTTGATTGGTCTGGATGAGGGATGCAGTAGTGCGAGAATCAGTCGCTATGAGACAGGGATACATGCGCCTCCCTTCGAGGTAGCCCAAAAAATAGCCCGTGTTCTGGGCGTACCTGAACCCTTCTTTTACTGTGAAGATGATGGGTTGGCGAGCATCATTCTTCGTGTCAACAAGTTGTCCGACACGGAACGAACCCACCTGGACGAGTATTTGAATCGCTTCGATTGTCAATCTGATCTGGCACTACAGATTCTCTTGAAAAGCAAGGATCCCTAAAACAAAATTCCACTTTGTTTTGCTTTCAAACATACGTCTAATACCCCGCTAACCCAAGGCTGCTATTTGAGCCTGCTGACTATACTACCCGGCATTGAATAATCCCTGTGCCGGGGTATTGGGGCGAGGCCTGTTGCCCTTATTCGTTACTGACATACCCACACGTCATCGGATACCGCCGGTCTCGCCCAAAAGCCCTGCGGGTGATTTTTACTCCCGGTGGGGCTTGTCGGCGTTTGTATTCGTTTTGATCCACCAGACGGGTGATTCGTCTGACTTCTGCTTCCGGGTATCCGGCTTGAATAATGTCCTGGATGGATTGATCCTGCTCAATGTAGCGTTCGAGTATCGCATCCAGCATGGGATATGGGGGGAGCGAGTCTTGATCGGTTTGGTCGGGTTTGAGTTCGGCAGAGGGGGGACGTGTGATGACCCGCTCCGGGATGGCGGGCTTCAGGCGGTTGCGGTATGCGGCCAGGCGGTAAACCCACAGTTTGGAGACATCCTTGAGCGGCGCAAATCCGCCTGCCATGTCGCCGTAGAGGGTGGCGTACCCGACGCTCATCTCGCTTTTGTTACCGGTGGTCAGCAGGATTTTGCGTTTCTTGTTGGAAAACGCCATGAGCAAAATACCGCGACAGCGGGCTTGCAGGTTTTCTTCGGTGGTGTCAGGGGGAAGGTCTGCGAAACTGTCAGCCAACAGATGGGTGAAGGTTTGGTAGGCCGGTTCTATGGAGATGAGATGATGACGAACACCCAGTGCTTCAGCCTCCAGGCGGGCATCCTCAATGCTCATGTCGGCGGTATAGCGTGAGGGCATGAGCAGCACTTCAACCTGATCCGCACCCAGAGCATCCACCGCCAGGGTGAGGGTCAAGGCTGAGTCTATGCCGCCGGACAACCCCAACACCGCTCCGGCAAAGTGGTTTTTGTGGACGTAATCACGGATGCCCGTCACCAAAGCCTGATACAGACAGGCTTCATCAGAGGCTTCCGGGCTGATCCCGGCGTGAATCGGCTCTACCCGCTCACCGGTGGTGAAGTGCGCTATGGCCAGTTGTTCGGTAAACGCGGGTAGACGCTGGGTGACTTGGCCGTCAGCATTCATCACCAGCGACGCCCCATCAAATACCAGTTCGTCTTGCCCCCCGGTCAGATTGACGTAGACCAGAGGAATCCCGACCGACATCACCCGCTGCCGTAGCACCTGTTCGCGCTCGGCCATTTTGCCGAGATGGTACGGGGAGGCGTTGAGGGTGAGGATCAGGCGAGCCCCGGCCTGGGCCGCTTGTTCAATCGGGCCAGACACCCAAACGTCTTCACACAAGGCCAATCCCGTGGGTATGCCGTTCAGATCAAACACTAAAGGGGTATGGCCCGGCTGGAAATACCGCTTTTCATCAAACACGCCGTAATTCGGGAGCATTTGCTTGCGATAAATGGCGGTGACTCGCCCCTCACGAATGACGGCGGCACTGTTGGCGGGAAGCCCCTGTGCTCGCTCGGGAAAACCGACGATGGCGGTAATGCCTTCGATTTGTCGGGCCAGGTGGTGCAGCGTGTGTTCGACGTGTTCGAGAAAGTGAGGGCGCAGCAGCAAGTCTTCCGGTGGATAGCCAGAAAGACACAGTTCGGGAAAAACGACCGCCGCCGCCCCCCGATCACGGGCGGCCTGGGCCAGGCTCACTATCCGGTGGGCGTTGCCGTTGAGGTCGCCTACCAGAAAATCGGCCTGGGCCAGGGCGATAGGTACGGTCATTTTTTTACGTAGAGGTCGGTGATTGTTCCTTCAATCATTTCTGCGGCAAAGGCAAATGTTTCGGACAAGGTGGGGTGGGGGTGGATGGTCAGGCCTATGTCTTCAGCGTCAGCCCCCATCTCCAAGGCTAACACGGCTTCGGCGATGAGATCACCGGCATGAGGGCCGCAAATTCCAGCACCCAGTATCTGGCGGGTGTCTTTGTCGCAGAGGATTTTGGTAACGCCTTCTTTGCGCCCCATACCCAAGGCCCGGCCACTGGCCGCCCAGGGAAATACCGCTTTGTCATAGGCGATGCCTTTGGCGAGTGCCTCGGTTTCGGTCAGACCCATCCAGGCGATTTCAGGATCGGTGTAGGCCACCGAGGGAATGGTCAGGGCCTGGAATGCCACCTTGTGGCCGGCGATGACTTCAGCCGCCACCTTACCTTCGTGGGTGGCTTTGTGCGCCAGCATGGGGTTGCCCACGATGTCGCCTATGGCGTAGATGTGCGGGACATTGGTGCGCTGTTGACTATCCACCGGGATGAACCCACGCTCGTCGACCTTCACACCGGCGTGTTCCGCCGCAATCAAATGCCCATTGGGCTTTCTGCCCACAGCCACCAGCACCCGATCGTAGCGGTCGGTGGCCGGTGCGCCCTCCCCTTCAAACTGCACATGTAAACCGTCGTCTCTGGCCTCAATTCCGGTCACGCGAGTCTTGAGATAAATGTGGGTGTATTGCTTTTTGATGCGCTGGTGCAGTGGCTTGACCAGATCGGCATCACAGCCCGGTATGAGTTGATCCATCAATTCCACTACAGTGATGTCCGAACCCAGTGCGTGATAAACCGTCGCCATTTCCAGGCCGATGATGCCCCCACCGATGACCAGCAGGCGTGGGGGGATATCGGCCAGAGCCAGCGCGTCGGTGGAATCCATCAGGCGGGGGTCGTCGTTAGGCACATTCGGCAGTTGCACAGGGCGAGAACCCGCCGCGATGATGGCGTGTTGAAACTGTATGGTTTTCAGGCCATCCGCTGTGCTGACTTCCAGAGTGTAAGGTGAGGCAAACTGGCCCGTACCGTGTATCACCGTGACCTTGCGTTGTTTGGCCAGGGCGGTAAGCCCGGTGGTCAGGGTTTTTACCGTGCGATCCTTAAACGCCCTGACTTCATCCAGACGGATTTCAGGCTCGGCAAAATGAAGGCCGAAGTGAGCGGCTTCACGGGTCTCGTGCAGAATTTGAGCGGTATGCAGCAAGGCTTTGGATGGAATGCAGCCTACATTCAGGCAAACGCCGCCCAAGGTGGGATCGCGCTCCACCAACACCACTTGCTTGCCCAGATCAGCGGCCCGGAACGCAGCGGTGTACCCACCTGGTCCGCCGCCCAGTACCAGAACTTCGGCTTGAATTGTGGAATTTTCGGTCATAGTGAGGATTCCTGAGGGTTGAGGTAAAGCATCGGATCAGAGCAAAACCCGGCGCAAGTCGGCCAGTAGTCCAGAGAGATAAGTGATAAAGCGTGCCCCTTCGGCACCGTCAATTACCCGATGATCGTAGGACAGCGAAAGCGGCAGCATCAGACGAGGGACGAATTGACCTTCTTGCCAGACCGGTTGTGTTTGGGTTCTGGACAAGCCCAGTATGGCGACTTCCGGTGGATTGATGATGGGGGTAAACGCGGTGCCGCCTATTCCACCTAAACTGGAGACGGTAAACGTGCCGCCTTCCAGGTCGCTGCCGCGCAGCTTTTTGCCGCGTGCCTTGTGGCCCAGTTCGGCCAGTTCGGCGGAGAGGTCAAACAATCCTTTTTGATCGACATCACGCAAAACCGGGACAACCAAACCGTCAGCGGTGTCTACCGCTATGCCAAAGTGGTAGTACTGCTTCAGTATGAGGGACTCGCCGCTGCTGTCGAGTGAGGCATTGAAATGGGGATAAGCCTTGAGTGCGGCCACCAAAGCCTTGATGACGAACGGCAGGATGGTCAGCTTGATGCCTCGCTTTTCAGATTCAGCCTTGAGCGTGGCACGGAATGCCTCTAGCCCGGAGATGTCGGCCTGATCGAACTGGGTGACGTGCGGGGAACTGATCCAACTGCGGTGCAGATTGGCACCTGAGAGCTTTTTGATGCGCGAGAGGGACAGGGTTTCGGTAGGGCCAAAACGGCTGAAGTCGATGTCAGGTGCTTTGGGCAATGAGAGGAACGCGCCGCCACCGGCAGGCTGCTGCTCCGCCTGTTTGAGAACCTGCTTGATGTAGGCGTGTACATCCGGGCGAAGAATGCGGCCCTTAGGGCCTGTGCCGCTGATTTTGGCTATGTCTGCACCCAGTTCGCGGGCAAAGCGGCGTACGGAGGGGCTGGCGTGAGGAACGCGTAGCCCCGATTCGGCGACCGGGGGAGGGCTAAAGACCGTAGCCGGCACTGCCGGTGCGGGCGTTGCCACCGGCGTTGCCGCACGCGGTGCGACCGGCTCCGGTTCTGCGGGTTGAGCCACCACCGGTGCGGGGGCAGATGGCGCAGACGCTTGCGCTGCGGCTTCGCTTAATATCAGTATGGGAGTGCCTCGGCTGACCTTATCGCCCACCTTGACCAACACGGTTTTGATGATGCCACCGTGGGATGATGGAACCTCCATGGCCGCTTTGTCGCTTTCCAGAGTAATCAGTGATTCTTCGGGCCGGATGACCTGACCCGGACTGACCAAAACTTCAATGATTTCCACACTTTTGAAGTCGCCGATGTCGGGAACCAATACTTCTTGTTCTAAACCCATGGGATGTTTCCTGTAGTCTGTGGCTGTAAGGCCCACGAACCCAAATAGCCCGTGAGCCTGGTGATGAGGAGGATGGCTTTGGATCAGACCTTAACCGGATTGGGTTTTTCCGGGTCGATCGAATACCGGTTAAGGGCATCCTTGACCACGCTGAGCGGAATATCTCCGGCATCAGCCAATGCCTTGAGCGCGGCATAAGCGACATGGTAACGGTCTACCTCGAAGAAGCGGCGCAGTTCTGAACGGCGGTCGCTGCGCCCGAACCCATCCGTACCCAGTACGGTGTAGCCCCGGCCCGCAGGCAAAAACGGCCTGATCTGGTCGGCCACGATTTTCATGTAGTCGGAAGCCGCCACGATAGGTCCCTGGGTTGCGGTCAGGGTGGTTTCTACGTGACTGCTGCGAGTGGGTTCGCCCGGATGCAGTAAATTCCAGCGTTGCTGTTCCAGGCCATCCTTGCGCAATTCGCTGAAGCTGGTCACGCTCCACACCCGTGATTCGATCTGGTAATCGTGGGCCAGCAATTCCTGGGCGGCGATGACCTCACGCAATATGGTGCCACTGCCCAGCAACTGCACCCGTGCGGTTCCGGTGCTGTCCTGCAAGGGGTATAAGCCCTTGATGATGCCGGTGCGGCAGCCTTCGGGCATTTCCGGTTGCAGGTAGTTTTCGTTCATTACCGTGATGTAATAGAAAATGCTTTCGCCTTCCTGATACATACGGCGCAAGCCGTCTTGTACGATCACCGCCAGTTCATACGCATAGCACGGATCGTAAGCCACACAGTTGGGAATGGTGGTGGTGGTCAGGTGGCTGTGACCATCCTGATGTTGCAAGCCTTCACCAGCCAGAGTAGTGCGTCCGGCGGTACCGCCCAGCAAAAATCCTCTAGCCCGCATATCGCCCGCCAGCCACATCAAATCGCCGACGCGCTGATAGCCAAACATGGAGTAATAAATGTAGAACGGAATCATCTGCACATTGTGGTTGCTGTAGGCGGCCGCAGCGGCTATCCACGAACACAATGCGCCGGCTTCGGTGATGCCTTCTTCAAGAATCTGGCCGGTTTTGTCTTCTTTGTAATACATCACGCCGCCAGCATCTTCCGGGGTGTAAAGTTGGCCTACCGAAGAATAAATGCTGTATTGGCGAAACAGGCCGTCCATGCCGAAGGTGCGGGCTTCATCGGGGACGATGGGCACGATGTATTTGCCCAGCTTTTTGTCGCGCAGCAACAGGGTAAGCAAGCGGACAAATGCCATGGTGGTTGACATTTCCCGGTCTTCGCTGCTTTTCAGCAAGGTGGAGAATACTTCCAGTTCCGGCACTTGCAGCAAGGGCGCGTCACGTCGCCGTTTGGGTAAATATCCGCCCAAAGCGGCCCGCCGCTGGTGCATATAGGTCAGTTCCGGGCTGTCAGGAGCGGGTTTGTAATAGGGAAGTTCCTGCAACTGGTCATCTGTGATGGGAATGCTGAAGCGGTCACGGAAACTCTTGATGGAGTCTTGATCCATCTTCTTGGTTTGATGGGTGGTCATCAGACCTTCACCCGCCGTACCCATGCCGTAGCCTTTGACCGTTTTGGCCAGGATGACGGTCGGTTGCCCTCGGTGTTCCATGGCGGCCTGATACGCGGCAAACACTTTGTGCGGATCATGCCCGCCTCGGTTGAGTCGCCAGATATCTTCGTCAGACAGATTGGCCACCATCTCGGCCAGCTCCGGATATTTGCCGAAGAAAAACTCTCGGGTGTACGCCCCACCTTTGGCTTTGTACGATTGATATTCGCCATCCACGGCTTCTTCCATGCGTTTTTTGAGCAACCCTTTGCTG
>JBPCSC010000096.1:0-3916 GCA_051007495.1 Methylococcaceae bacterium
GCTTCACCTCGCTCCCACCCGCAGCGAGTTACCAGAGAAACGGCGAGGAATCCGGGACACTGGCCCACCAGGCTGGATGGCTCATGGCTATGGAGTTGCGCAGCCTCGGTGTAGATATCAGTTTTGCACCAGTTTTAGATGTAGATACCGGAATAAGCGAGATCATTGGCAACCGTGCGTTTGCCCGTGAGCCAGAAGCCGTCACGCGTTTAGCTAACCGTTTTATGCTAGGAATGCACGAGGCTGGAATGGCAGCCACCGGCAAGCACTTCCCCGGTCATGGCGGTGTAGCCGCCGATTCTCATCTGGAATTGCCGATAGACCCGCGTACTAAAGCTGAAATTTTTGCTACTGACATACGCCCTTTTCAGGTTTTGATTGCACAAGGACTCGATGCCATCATGCCGGCTCATGTGGTATATCCTGCAATTGACGCAGAAGCTGCCGGCTATTCAAAGGTCTGGCTGCAGGACTATTTACGCGGATTTTTAGGATTCAAAGGCATTATCTTTAGCGATGACTTGACGATGGCAGGAGCAGAATCCGCAGGAAGCTACGGAGCACGTGCCCACAAAGCACTGCAAGCCGGATGCGATATGGTGCTGGTCTGCAACGCACCAGAAGGTGCTGCAGAAGTACTGGAAGAAAAATCAACCCGAACACGAGATACCGAGCGATCACGCCGCATACAAAAACTACAAGGTCGATTTCCGGTTGACCGCGATGAATTATTGACATACACAAAATGGAAGCAAGTCGTACAGAAGATCAGCGAATTAAACGAGACTCAAACCCCATGAATAAATTAGAAGAAATAAAACGGGTGGCCAACGAAGCCGAATGCCTGCACAGTCGAACTGACTTGGCAGTAGCACTGGACAGGATCGCCCAGGAAATCACCGAACGTCTACAAGACACCAACCCGATACTGTTGTGTGTGTTGAATGGCGGCATCATTCCGACCGGCGAATTGGCAACCCGCTTGCACTTTCCCCTTGAGATGGATTCCATTAAAGCCAGCCGTTATCAGGGGGCTACACAGGGCAGTACAGTGGAATGGTCATTGAAGCCGACCTTGTCATTGCAGGATCGCACCGTACTAATAGTGGACGACGTGCTGGATGAAGGTATCACCCTGGCTGAAATCAGGCGTTACTGCGAAGAACAAGGCGCACGAGACGTTTATGCGGCCGTGATCGTGGAAAAGAAATTAAACAAATCCAAACCCGCACAGGCTGAATTTATCGCCGTCCAGGCAGACGATCGTTATTTGTTTGGCTATGGCATGGACTATAAAAGTTATCTACGTAATTGGCCCGGCATCTACGCCTGTACTACGGTTTATTGACTCCCGCATCCATCCAATCAGAAAGAGAGAATCCATGAGCACAATCGGCATCATCGGCGGAACCGGCTTAACTCGCCTAAACGATCTCACGATCAATCGCACAGAAGTCGTCAATACCCCGTACGGACAGCCTTCCTCAGCACTGGTACACGGAACGATTCACGGAGAGAACTTCGTATTTCTGGCCAGACACGGCGACCCCCATACCATTCCACCTCACAGGATCAACTACCGTGCTAACCTCTGGGCCATGAAGCACATCGGGGCTGACACTGTAGTCGCTGTTGCCGCAGTAGGGGGCATTGATACGCTGGCCGCTCCGGGCAAGCTGGTGATACCCGATCAAATCATTGATTACACCTGGGGCCGAATCCAAACCTACAACGACGACACCGATACCGAAGTCACGCATATCGACTTTAGCCACCCCTACAGCAGTCGAGTCAGAGCAGAAATAGTGAACGCCGCTGGTCGGGCCGGTATTGATGTAGTCGATCACGGCGTATACGGCTGCACTCAGGGGCCACGCCTGGAAACTATCGCTGAAATTCGGCGCATGAAGAACGATGGATGCACTTTGGTCGGAATGACGGGAATGCCCGAGGCCGCCTTGGCTCGCGAACTGGGAATAAACTACGCCTGTTGTGCCGTGGTCGCCAACTGGGCGGCAGGCATCATGAGTGAAGTGGAAATTAGCATGGAAGAAATACACGCCAACCTGGTGACGGGCATGAGCGATTTTCACCGGTTACTGCAACAACTCCATCATGCCGCTTAAACCGCTGCTGGATGAATCCATCCCCCTGCATCCCACTCAGGGCAAGCCGTTTAAACTGCACTGCCCCTTTCAACCAGCGGGGGATCAACCAGAAGCCATAAGACTATTACTGGAAGGGCTTAATGATGGACTTCTTCACCAAACTCTTTTAGGCGTTACCGGTTCTGGAAAAACTTTTACTGTCGCCAATGTAATCCAGTCCGTGCAGCGCCCCACCCTGATACTGGCCCCAAACAAAACCCTGGCCGCGCAGTTGTACGGTGAGATGAAAACCTTCTTCCCAGAAAATTCGGTGGAGTATTTTGTCTCCTACTACGACTACTACCAGCCTGAAGCGTATGTTCCCTCCTCCGACACCTACATCGCCAAAGATGCCTCACTTAACGAACACATCGAACAAATGCGCTTGTCGGCGACCAAGGCACTTATAGAACGCACCGACACCGTAATTGTAGCCACCGTTTCGGCCATCTACGGATTGGGGGAACCGGCATCCTATTTCAGTATGGTATTGCACCTGGTGAGAGGCGATCTAATGGAACAGCGCCCCCTGATACGTCGCCTGACTGAATTGCAATACACCCGAAACGACACCGAATTGCGCCGCGCAACCTACCGGGTTAGGGGCGAAGTGATTGACGTTTTCCCGGCTGAATCCGAACAGGAAGCCTTACGCATAGAATTATTTGACGACGAGATAGAACGGCTATCGTTGTTTGACCCCATGACCGGCGAAATCCTGAGCCGCGTTGCCCGCTATACGGTTTATCCTAAAACACACTACGTCACGCCACGAGAGAAAATACTGGCGGCCATCGACGATATAAAAATAGAACTCAAACACCGTCTAAACGAATTACGTGATCAACACAAACTGGTGGAGGCCCAGCGACTGGAGCAAAGAACCCTGTTTGACCTGGAAATCATGCTGGAAGTCGGCTACTGCCCCGGCATAGAAAATTACTCCCGCTATCTATCCGGGCGCGGCCCTGGAGATCCCCCCCCTACCCTCTTTGATTATCTGCCGGCCACAGCCTTGCTGGTCATAGATGAAAGCCATGTCACCATTCCCCAGCTTGGGGGCATGTATCGAGGCGATCGCTCCCGCAAAGAAACCCTGGTGGATTACGGATTTCGTCTGCCTTCTGCCCTGGATAATCGGCCCATGACCTTTGAAGAACTAGAGGCCCGAGCACCGCAGCGCATTTACATATCCGCCACCCCAGGCCCTTATGAACATAAGCATTCAGGCCAGATTGTAGAACAGGTAGTAAGACCCACCGGACTGGTCGACCCGCAAATAGAAATCAGGCCCGCCTTATCTCAAGTGGGCGATCTGTTATCGGAAATCCGGATTCGGGTAAAGCAAAACGAGCGGGTACTGGTCACAACATTGACCAAACGCATGGCCGAAGACTTGACAGAATACCTGTACGAACATGACATCGCGGTTCGCTACCTGCATTCTGATGTAGAAACAGTAGAACGAGTAGAAATCATCCATGACCTTAGGGCGGGAAAATTTGACGTGTTGGTGGGTATAAATTTATTACGAGAAGGCTTGGACATACCTGAAGTCTCCCTGGTAGCGATACTTGATGCCGACAAGGAGGGTTTTTTGCGCTCCAGTGTTTCGCTCATACAAACCATAGGCCGCGCCGCCAGGAACCTCAACGGCAAAGCCATACTGTATGCCGACAAACTGACCGGCTCCATAGAAAAAGCAGTAGAAGAAACAGAACGACGCCGAAACAAACAATTGGCCCACAATCAGGAGGCGGGTATCCAAC
>JBPCSC010000097.1:0-1463 GCA_051007495.1 Methylococcaceae bacterium
CCCTGAAACCTACGACAAAGTACAGGTGATTGCCGCCGCCACCGCCATAGCCGCTACTGCCAATTCCGGTCTGGGTGCGCTGTATGGCCCTGGCACCGACAAGGGTACGGGCTGGAAACCCACACGGCTTAAACCCGAATTTTTCCAGAAAACGGATGAGGCCAAAAATGCCGGAGTTGCTTTCATCACCGAAGCCAATGCCGTGGCCAAGGTAGCCGAAACCGGCAGCGTCGAGGCGATCAAGGCCCAATTCAGCAAAACCAGTGAAACCTGCAAAGGATGCCACGACGCATTCAGGGTTAAGGAGTAAGCCCCACTCGGGGCCAGATGTTCCGTCATCACGAGGTTTATCATGAGCGTTTCATTTACCGCTAAATACGACCGGCCCTCGCATCCATTCGAAGGCATAGAACCCCAACCGATCACCGTCCATGCCGCGCTCATGACCCTGGGTGGCCAGGGTCATTACTCGACCGCGTCGGACAATCAGGATCGCAAACGGATAGATGCGCTGGTCATTACCGCAATCACCGTGTTTCTGCACACGTCGATCATCGACCGGTTCAGTCATCCACCGGTTGATCCACCCTTGCCACCCAAGGAAATCCCGATCGAAATCGCCTTGCTGAAACCGCCGCCGCCGCCGCCGCCACCGGTGGTACAACCCAGGCCGCAGCCAGCACCCATCAAGGATGCCATTCCACCCAAACCCAAACCCAAGAAGCAACCGCCACCCGTGGTTGAGCAACAACCGTTGCCTGCCCCCGTGGTCAGCGATGCCCCGCCGGCCCCGGTTCAAGCTGCTCCTGTGCCGCCTCCACCTAAACCGGTGGAAAAAGTCATCACCGTGTCCAATGCCGATTATCTCCGCAAACCCGAACCCGAATACCCGGAAGAGGCTGAGGAACGAGGCTGGCAGGGCAAAGTTCTGGTACGGGCCCGAATACTGTCGACCGGTAAGCCGGATCAGGTGCAGGTGCAAAAGAGTAGCGGTTATCCGTCACTGGATGCGTCTGCCGTTAGAGCCGTCAAGTCCAGCCTGTTCAAACCCAATATGCAGGGAGATACCGCTCAGACCGTTCTGGCACTGATCCCCATTGTTTTCCAATTGTAATTCGAGGTTTCAATCATGCCCGCCATTCAATCCACCGATATAGTCACCTGGACACTATGGACACTGATCTCTTTTTCAGTGGTCACCTGGATATTGATTCTCATAAAAGGAATACAGCACCTCAGAGTGTTTTTTAATAACCGCCGTTACACCACAAATTTCTGGAAGGCTACTGATTTACATGCCGCTGCCAGCCTGGGTTATCACTCCGGGCCCCTCGCACGGGTGGCCAATTCCGGATTTAGTACCTTACAGGAAACCGAAGGAACGACCACCGTTCATGATCTGGAGCATTCTGGAGATCGTCAGGAATTACTGGATAGAAGGCTACGCCAACAAATGCAAAAGG
>JBPCSC010000098.1:0-2966 GCA_051007495.1 Methylococcaceae bacterium
GATGAAACCCGACCCAGCAATTCACCTCCCCGCCGCTCAAGACTGGGTGCGCCCAATTCGTTGGCTGCGGTCACAATCAGATAACCGCCTTCTTTTAACTGCTGCACGGCGACCGCCATCTGCGCCAGTGTTTCCTCCCGGTGTTTGGTGGCGAACACAATGGCGACATCGGTCTGGGTGGCGATTGAATCATTCAACGCATATCCGCCCTGCAGCCAGGGTTCGGCATCGGGCTTGAAGGTTTGCTGGATACTGAGCACACACGATTTAAGATGGGCGAGATAAGCCCCGTGCAGGGCGCGGAAAATCGCCACAAGGCTGGCACCTTGCAGCAACTCGGGGTGAGCGGTCAGCAATTTGTCGAGGGCAGTAGCGCGGGGATCAATCATGGTGAGTAGAGCGTGCGGCGGGTTAGCGTTTTTCCTTGAACCGTATACCCAGTGCGTTGAGTTTACGGTACAGGTGGGTGCGTTCCAGGCCAATAGCCTGGGAAAGTCGGGCGACATTGCCTCTGTATTTTTGCAGGTGGTATTCGAGATAGGCTTTTTCGAAATGCTCTCGGGCTTCTTTCAATGGCAATTCGTAAAAATCAGGTGGCTCACCACGACCAGGCAAATTACCCGCCGCACTGGCGGCATCCAGAGCCGATTTCACCTCTTCCAGATTAATTTCCTCACCACTGCCCAGAATCAGCAAGCGTTGCACCAGGTTTTTCAACTCCCTGATGTTGCCAGGCCAAGGCAGGTGGCGCAGATGATTTTGCACCGGAACCGGAAAACGCCGGTACGCGAGCTTTTCTCGTCCCACGAAATAATCCACATAAAAGCGGAGCAATTCGGGGATATCCTCACCGTGCTCCCGTAGGGGTGGAACCCTGAGCGTGACTGCATTCAGGCGATAGAACAATTCTGCCCGAAACCGCCCATAGCGGACTTCATCTTCCAGCGAACATTGGGTGGACGCGATGATTCTCACATCCATAGTCGGATGAGATTCCAGAACACCCAATACCCGTAACTGGGCATCGTCGTCCAGATGAGCCACCTCGTTCAGGTATAGGGTTCCTCCTCTGGCCTGTTCCAGAAGTCCACGCTGGTGGTAACCGCCATTCGCCTGGCCCAGCCAATCCGCTACGGAGTGATCCGGGTCAAGCACGCCAATACTCACATCGACGAAGGCTTCGTCTCGCCGTGCGCTATTAGCATGAAGATAACGGGCCAGCGTCGCTTTGCCTGTGCCTGGCTCTCCCAGCAACAGCACACAGGTATCATGAACTGCCAAACGCCGGGCCTGGTCACGCAAACGTTCCATCGTGGCACTTTTACCCATGGGTTCTATCGCGGTTTCGCCCCGTCGACGCGGAACCGGAAGTTCCTGGGTCTGGCTGACGTGTTCCAGGGCATGTTCCAGCGTCACCAGCAGCTTGGCCATGGAAAGGGGTTTCTCCAGAAAATCATAAGCACCCAGGCGGGTGGCTTCCACGGCGGTCTCGACGGTCGCATGGCCTGACATCATGATGACCGGGCAAGACAAGCCCTTATTAAACCAGTCATTCAGTAAACTGATGCCGTCTTCTTGCGGCATCCAGATATCCAGCAGAATCAAATCCGGGTCAAATGTGCTATACGCGCTGCGGGCCAGGCTGGCGTTCTCCACGGTAAGAACTGCATAGTGTTCATCTTCAAGAATGTCTTGTAATAGTTGACGAATATCCGGTTCGTCATCCACTACCAGTACGCGGGTTTTGGTCATGCGGGAGGGTGTTGCGGCTGGGTTGGTCGGCAAATCAAGGCTCATAAGAGGGTGCATCAGCGTGTCATTCTACATTTTTTCAGGGTACGGGATGGGCGGCTAGTCCAGGCTGTCTCAATCTTTTAACAAAACGCTAACATGCGCTTAACACTGTTGGCTACTCTAGCCCGGTAATCTACTCAGGCTGGCTCAAGCGAGCCCGCATTGCCATTGAGATGAAGCCTGATGAACCTGGCTCCTGGTGATGCGTCATCTTTCTCCATCCAATTCCGACCCATCTTGAGAGTAACAAGAATTATGAAACTGATCCAAACCGCTTTGGCGGCTACGCTGACATCAGTAGTGATGTCAACTGCAAGTGCTGAAACCCTTAAATTCGACGCCCCCGCAACGTCCCCCACAACATGGACTCAACTGGGACAGGACACGGTCAACAAGAACGCCGCCCTGCTCAAGGACAACCGCCCTGCCAAGAACGTAGTGTTCTTTGTAGGCGACGGCATGGGCATTTCCACCATCACGGCTGCCCGCATCCTGCAAGGCCAACAGCCCAACATCATTGGTTCCAACGCAACCGGCAAGGCCAGCAGCGGTGAAGAAAACTCACTGAGCTTTGAAAAATTCCCCTACCTGGCGCACTCCAAAACCTACAGTGCCAACCAGCAAACATCTGACTCGGCCCCCACCATGACCGCCATGGTCACCGGTGTCAAAACCAATGACGGTGCTCTGTCGGTTGACGAAGCCACCACCCGTGGCGACTGCAATGGAGACAACGTCAAAACTCATTCCCTGAAAACCATCCTGGAAACCGCCGAACAGCGCGGCAAATCTACCGGCCTGGTATCAACTGCTCGCATCACCCATGCAACCCCGGCAGCCAACTACGCCCACACCACCGAACGTGACTGGGACACCGACGCAGACATCACAACGGCTGGCTGTACCGTACCCGACATCGCTCGCCAATTGATCGTAATGCCTTATGGCGATGGCATTGAAGTCGCCTTTGGTGGTGGCCGTGACCGCTTCCTCCCCACCACGGCTGCGGATCCGGAAGATGCAGGTAAAACCGGCAAGCGTCTCGACGGTCGGAACCTGACGACCGAGTGGACCGCCAAGTTTGGTGCCAACAGCTCCTTCATTTATGACCAGGCTGGTTTTGACAAAATTGACCCGACCAAAGCCAGTCACGTTCTGGGCTTGTTCGAGCG
>JBPCSC010000099.1:0-3407 GCA_051007495.1 Methylococcaceae bacterium
TCCAGTCATTTGTATGCTACTACGGGTGGGCTTACCCGAGTAGCCATGCGGCCTGGATCGCTGGTCGTCAACTCCTCTCAAGGAGGTGGCAGTAAAGATACCTGGATCGTTGATACGGAGGAATAATGTTATCCCGCGTTGCTGAAAATGTTTACTGGATGGCCCGTTATCTCGAACGGGCCGAGAATACGGCTCGACTCATCAATACGACCACCCAGGTATTGCTTGACTTGCCCCGTGAAGCCTCATTCGGATGGGACATATTACTCAAAGTAGCTGGTCTTGATCAGCTATATGATGAATATGGCAAAGAAACCAACGAAATGAGCATCATGTATTTTCTTATTGAAGATGAACGGAATCTCAGCGGTCTTGTGAGCAGTATTAACTGCGCCCGCGAAAACAGCCGAACATTCAGGGAGATATTGCCCAAAGAGTTTTGGGAACGGGTCAATAGTTTGTATCTGTATATGCGGGAAAATGCCCCGCGTACATTTCAAAGCCGGGCCTTGCGCTATGAAGTACTCACCCAGGTAATAGACCGCTGCCAATCCTTGAGTGGGCTTTTAATGGGTTGCATGAGCCATGACCTCGCCTACCAATTCATAGAATTAGGGCGGAGTATTGAGCGGGCGGATATGACCACCCGTATCGTGGATATTAATTCAGCCGTATTGTTTTCAAAGCAGGATATGGCTCTTGAACCCTTGCAGGAACGACTGTGGATGGCCGTACTCAAGGCACTCAGTGCGTATCAAATGTACCGCCGTCATGTGTGCGTGCATGTCAGTGGGCAAGATGTTTTGAATTTCCTTCTGCAAGATACCCATTTCCCGCGTTCAGTTCGTCATTGCCTTGGCAAAATAGATGAAAGCCTGGCCACCTTGCCCAATCAGGCCGTTACGCTTAAAGCCGTACGAAAAGCATGGAGACGCATGGCGGGTTTACGCTGGGAGGGCCTGACTCCCGCCGTATTGCATGAATATCTCGACCAAACCCAAACCGACCTCGGAGACATACACAAGGCCATATCCATGCAGTATTTTCACCCTCCTGTTTCATATTCAAATGCGTTGAATACCCAGCAACAGCTTTAACCCAATCCATTTAAACCCACTGAAAACACCATGACGACTTCTCTAAATTTTCCACGTTACGGAGACAAAACCAATTCGCCTTTTTTTGAGGAATTTCTGGTGCGATTGCTGGAACACCGCGACAGAATTGGTTTGAGCGAACTCATCCACCAGATTGATGCGCTGATGATTACCGTTGAACCGGGTCATTCCATTCCCTATATTGGTGAATTATGTTTGATGACCCCTTACCATTATTTGGTCACACTGGAATCACAAAGCCATTATACCCATATACTCCGCATTGATATGTCGGCCCCGGATATACTGGTTCGGGAAGTCAAGGACCAGAAAACTCAGGGTATCTTCAGAAGCCTTAATGAAGTGTATCCAATCGGAGCCCACAAACCCAATTCCCGTTACATGGGCGAAATTTTCAGAGTCACCAACCTGCATGAGGTAGTTGAACTGCAAAAAAGCAGGGATATCCGTTTTTTTAATCAGGATCAAATCAGAAAACTGGAATTTCCAGGCAATATGGCGGTAGTCAAGCCCTCACCTTATACCCACAATATCGTAGGATACTGGGAACGCCCCGAACACGATATCAGAGTTTATTCCCTGGGGTGGAGTACCATTAGGGAAGATGTACAAAAGGCCTATACCGAGGCCAAGGAAATCCAGGAAAAACTGGGCTTGAACAGTTTGCTGCTGCCCATTGATCACCTGGCCACCCGCATTTACAGCCAGAATCGTGAAGCCGCCATACTGGAATGGCTTACCTTGAGCAGTTATTACTATTGGGGTTCTTATGATATTTCCAGCCAGAATTCCTCCACTAATGTAACCAAGAGCATTCATTTCGACAATGAACTGGATTGCCCGGCCAAGGTATTTACTGCCGCCAATCATCCTTATTTTGTCAATCATCTCATTCAACTCCCCTCCCCCACCGAACAGTTTGTTCGCAACTTTGGCCCCAGATTGCATCATCTGGCGGTTGCCGTGAACGATGGCGAAACCGGCCAGGTGGCCAATATTGATTATGTCGTCGATACCCTGAAATGCTGCGGTAAAGAGTTTCTGCTCGAAGTTATTGGTTCACGCGAAGAAGGGCTTAAACAGATATTCTCAAGTGCCTCCGAATACTCGTCACTTATTATCGAATATGTCCAAAGATTCGGTGATTTTCAGGGCTTTTTCACCAAGGACAACGTGGCCGAACTCACCCATGCAGCCGGAGTTGAAGAAAGCCTGAAAGCATTGGAACAGGAAGTCAAAACCTGATCTGTGCGGCACATCACTCAGTCCCTGGGCTATTTGGCCGGGGACTGAGACTACTGTCTGCTCAACATATATTCAGCCCGTATTCATCACATTTTAAGCTGTACACTGCCCGCCCTTTTTGTCCCACGATTATAGAAGGCCCCGCTTAGTATAGGGCTAACCGCTCATTAGAAACACATATTTGAACACTAACCGTTAAGCCATTATCCTTAACGATGTTCTCATGTATTTTATTTGGCCAATGGATTAAATGCTGGTACGTGTCAAAACTGACCTGATAACCTCACTCGATTATTTGTCTATTTTGGTTTCGTTGCTTTATTTCAAACAAAAGCACACCGCCGTAAAAAGCAGTGCGGATTAGTCCACTCTCTTGAAGTAGAGTCTGTTTTCCCTGGCCACGAATCTCTTGTTGTACCCCCTCCAGTATTGCCGTGGCCCTTATCCCTGCTTATGCCGCTTACAAAATACGTACGCTGCGTTCTCATATTTATTCCACGACTCCGGCAATAAGTAGGCGTAAATCCGCGAATAAGGCATTGAACCACCTGCTTTCTGTTATATGGTAGGGTCAACATAAATCCATCCATCTATAATGTGGATTATAGTGGGCATGGTTGCTCAGGAAGTCAGTCTTTTAGCCTAAGCACTAGAAAAAATGTTTACCCACAGAAAGTTGGGGGCTGTACTTTTGAGAATGTACACGAACTTGAGCAGGCTGCCAGTAGGCTCTTATACAGGCTCTTGGCGAATATCGAAGTCAACAAACCCCGTGAATGCCTTACACCCTTTTCTGGCCCGCCCATTTGTCTCTTCCTTGGCGGGTGAGTTCGGTGAATCAGGTTTTGCCATTCAGTTTGCCCGACTCTGTTTTCCTGATTTTCTATTCGCGGTATGTCATTGCCTGGGTTAATCCTGTTATGCTTTACCCGTGCGCCGACATATCCTGACTTTACACAGGTTCATGCGCATAATCATCTACCATATTGGAGGAAACCATGTCGTTCAAAACACTTGCTCTTATTTTCTTTGCTCTTCTCTCAA
>JBPCSC010000100.1:0-9890 GCA_051007495.1 Methylococcaceae bacterium
TGGCTCCCTGCCAGAGTATCTGGAACAACGCCTGATGACGGCGACCCAGACGCAATTGGAGTGCTGGACAGACCGGGTATTGGAGGCACGCACACTCGACACCGTATTCAACGATTCATCAGATAATGTGGAATGATGCGGAGATTAATCGCCGGACTGTGCTGGCTTTGTCTGTTGGTGTCCAGCACCCTGGTTCAGGCCATCCCCGTCATTAGCCAGCAAACCCTGGTTCAGGCCGGTTTCGACCAACCTACGGCACTGGTCGCAGAGGCAGGCGGAGGGTTGGCGGTTCTGGATGGTGTGAACCGACGAATCGTCCGACTCTCTGCCAACGGTGCGGTTTCAAAACGATTCGAACCCGGCTTGAATGATGCCCTGGATATGGTGGCGGGTCACATTGACGGTCAGCCGGTTTGGTTGATCGCAGATACCGGCAACCACCGCTTATTGAGGCTCGACCCCGCTACGGGCTTGAGCGAGGCCGTGTTGTTGGAACCTTGGGCAGAGAACACACCGGCTAATCGCCCCCCTGAACCGGTGGCGGTGGCACTCATGGACGACAACGCGTACTGGGCCGATCGCACAACCCACCGTGTATGCCGATTAAGCTTGAAAACGCACAAAAACCTTGGGTGTTTCGGGGGTAGAGGCGAGCAGGACGGGCAATTTCAGTATCCCTGGCAGATGGCGGTAGATAGAGACGGATACCTCCACGTCACCGATATCCTCAATGCCCGCATACAAGTACTGGATAAAACCGGGCGGTTCTTTGCCCGCATTAGCCGGTTCGGGCTATCCGACGGCGAGTTATACCGTCCTACCGGCCTGGCCCTGGATCCAGCGCGTGATCGCCTGTACATCAGCGATGCCTACTTCGGCACCATCAGCATTTTTGAACGGGGCGACTATCTCGGCGTATTGCAGGATGGCCAAGGCCACACACTCAAACTCAATGCACCATCCGGTCTGGCAGTTTCAGGAGACCAGCTGTATGTGGCCGAAACCGGGGCCAGTCGGGTACTCAAACTAACATTGGCCGAAGTGCCGGGAACACCAGCCCAAAAACCGGCCAAAACCGTCGCGCTTTCCCAAAAAAACTGCATTCAGTGCCATCTGTCCTGGGCCAGTGCCGCTTCGCCCGGCGTGCGTGATCCAGCTGCCGACGGGGTGTTGCCGGAAGCCTCGTTTCGTATGTGTTATAGCTGTCATCAAGGCCCGATCATGGATTCCCGCAAAACCATACACCGGGATGCGCAGCACCCCACCGTGTATGAGTCAGCATCTGAGCAGGCCCGTCACGCTAAACAGGGTCCACGCAAAGACAAGTTGCCCAACGCTTTTCCTCTTGACGATCATAAACGTCTGACCTGCACCAGTTGCCATACCCCCCACACCGACACCACGCAAGCCGAAACCCTCTACGCCGGTCACGCCAACGCCTGGCTCAGAGTTCCCAGTCACGGGGGGGACTTGTGTGAACGCTGCCACGAATCCAAAGGCAAAAATGCCAGGCCGAATGTCAAAGACGCACTGCACGGGCATAACCATCCTTTGGGGATACGCCTGGCTCGCCCCCCTTACACCGATGCCACAGGCTATGCCAGCCAGCCTGAACTGCACCACGGATTACCCGACGCCTTACGCACACACGGTGCAGTCACCGGTGCGGAAGACACCGTAATCTGCCAGTCCTGTCATCAAATTCACGGGGGGAGCGGGGAGGGAATACTCACGGCTTTGCCGGCCGGGCATAACGAACTCTGCGTAAGCTGTCATGACCGACAATCGGCCAAAGACCGGGAAGACGCGCATCGCAAGGGGGTGCACCCGGTCAATTTCAAGCTGGACAAGCCATTAGAGTGGCGAGGACGCACCCTCACCGAAATAAACTGTAGTACCTGCCACCCGGTGCATCAGGGGGCGGTGGGCACGGCTTTACTGCCTGAGGGAATCGCCCGTGCGGAGGAATTGTGCCAAGGCTGTCATCAGCGGCAACACGCGGAAAACCGCGAACAAGCCCGATACAAGGGCATACATCCGGTCAACCTGAAGCTGGACGAAGCGGTGACTCTAAACGGGCAAAAACAGGAGTTCATCACCTGCTTGAGTTGCCATGCCGTACACAACGGCCAACCGAACACAGCGGCCCTGGTAGAAACCGACCGGGACGGCGAACTGTGCAGCCACTGCCACACCCACAAGCAAACGGTGGCAGGAACAGATCATGACCTGCGCCTCACGGCCAAAACCGGCAAGAATGCCTACGACCAACTGCCCGCCCAATCCGGGGTATGTGGAAGCTGTCATACCTTGCACCGGGGTAAGGGCGAGTGGCCTGCCTTGTCGGCCGTGAAGCCAGTCACCGCCCCAACGACCACAGGCGATGAAAAAGTAGATGACACGCCGTTCCAGCGTGACCGCCTCTGCCTGAACTGCCATCAAAGCGAGGGCTTAGGCTCGAAAAAAACCATACGCCATTTCAGCCATCCTCATCAGGGTGTGATTCTGCGCTCCCGTGATAAAAATATGCCGCTGTTGGATGAGCGTGAACAAAACACCGAGCTAGGGCGCATCAGTTGTGTCACTTGCCACGATCCACATGTATTCGATCCGCGTCAGCATCAGACCAAATCCGTACCCAACATGGAGTTATCCACAAACCACGAAAACCGCGAAGGCACCCACAGTGACAGTTTCCTGCGTCACAAAGGGGTGACGGGTACGTTTTGTGTCGACTGTCATGGTCAGGAGGGTCTGGTACGCTACCAATACTTCCATGATGCCCACCGCGCACGCGGTCAGGAGTGGGAGGACGATTGATTTTGGCTACACCTACCCATTACCCATGCACACCATGACCGAATCAAAAACCACATCCTTGCGCCAGCAATGGCGAATTGCCTTTCATGAAAAGATAACCCAGACCGGGTACAGCGAAAATCCTGTTCGGTTTAGTTATACCCTGCAAATGGACGAAGAACTGTATAGCCTCAGAAAAAACGTATTATGTATCAATGCCTATCCATTATTAACCCGTTTTGATGCCAGTAAACGCAACGGTTTTTTGTCCGGATTACTGGATGCCATTCAGGTAGATTATCCACTTGACTTTATAGATCCCCACTGGATACTAAAGGAAGATATACAGACTGCCCTGCTTGAAGGGCATCGTTTCACGGATGAAATACTCGACGGAATAATCCTGCTGGGATGGGGCATCCAGCAGTACGCAGACAAAAAACAGGCAAAATTGAAAAAACATAAAACCAGTGGCGCGCAAAAAGCTCATTACAACCAGAACGGGTTGTATGTCAGGCCTGGAATAGTGGAATTACGGGCTTTAAAGTCGTTTGTGGATGAACCGGAACAAACCCGTTTACAACTTCAACACATCATGGCCCGTATCCATGACGAACCGTACATGTATTGCCCCCCGGAACGCCCTATGTGGCAGAGAGGTGATACTTCATTCAATCTGCGTCGCCTGATGACCAATGCGGGTTTTTATACGGATGAACAGCACGCCTGGGAATCCTTTTCCACCTGGAGTTCAGCCTACTGGCAAGCCCTGGCCGAGGGCACGATACTCCATCACAACAATGCCTTCTGGTATCTACCGGGCATACTCGACACCATTTACCGTCACCAACAAAAAATTCCTGAATATCGGCTATGTCCCGACCTGTCAGAATTTTATTCATCCCTGGCCCACAGAAACCTGCTTTTTGTAACCCCTTTTGCCGAGGCCATTCATCAGCAAATGACCAGCGGCAATATCCGCCATCTGTATCGTCATATTGACATTCCCGAATTCTCGCTAAAAACCCTTCCGGCCTACATATCTACTTACCCCAACCGTCCACACGCCCATTATCTGGAAACTTTTGACTTAATGGCCGGGCAGGTGGATAACGCAGTCTCCGGTGGCGGCATTGATATGTTCATGGCTTCATGCGGGTGTTACGGTTTGCCCCTGTGCCATCATGTTTACCGGAAATGGGGTATTACCTCCGTTTATATCGGCAATAGTGCCAATACCCTGTTCGGTATACTCCAGAATGCTTCCCTGAATTTTCAGCGGGACTACCGAATAGAAAATAACTGGATACGCGGTGATTTGGGGCAGTATAAAAATATGGACAGGATTGACAAGGGGAGATACCTCTGATGACTATACGGCTCACTAAAGCCATAATCCAGATACTCGGAATGATGCTCATCCTGATGAGCCATCCGCTACGGGGGGCGACGAATGTATTTGATGCCGTGGTGAATCATCCGGCCATACCCTTACTGGATGAGGCGGGCCGACACGTACTGGAGAGTAACCAGCCTTATAGCTCAAAAATGAGTTGCGGCAATGGCGAGGGCAGTGGGTGTCATGACTACCAAAAAATCTCCAGTGCCTATCATTTTGAACAGGGCAGGGATGAAGCCCGCGATGATTTTGGCAGTATGAGGGGATTATCCCGGTTGGTATCGCCAGGGTATTTTGGCGGGTATAACTGCATGGGGCGTAATAATCCAGGCTGGCTGGCGTTCAGGAATAATAAAACCGCTGATGATTTCGGCGATTTTGGCGCGGCGGGATTGATCAGGGAATGTGCCGAATGTCATGCCGGAGGCGGTTGGTCGGAGAGGGATCGCCAAGGGCATCGTTACGATGATGCACAAACGACAGCCGCAGAAGTTAATAACGGTGACTATTACGACCGCCAGGGCGACAATGTCCTGGCCTGGGACTGGCACAAGAGCGGTGTGATGGAAAACGACTGCATGATCTGCCATGCCGATTTATCCCGCTTGCGTCGCTTCACCCCCAAGGGGCCAGAGCGCACCGGTGCATTACCCGCTTTCACTGACCTGAGAAACCGGGAACTGGCGGGCGGAGGCTTGTTTCGGGCTGTAGATTCCGCGCTCTGGGCGTTTCTTGACTTGCGGCCCAGCCAACCCAAGGGCTTGTCTTTGCTGAGTTTTGTGCGTGCAGGCAAAACCACGGACGCACCCTTGAGCCTGGATCAAAACGGCCAGGCAATTCTGCGCTGGAATCCCAAAGCCTTTAACGCCATGGGCAAGATCAGCCTGCCCATGCGTCGGTTTCCGGCCAGCGACAACTGCATTATTTGTCACAAAACCGGCGAAGACCGGCGCGGGTTTTACGGGTTTGGAGGGGAATCAAACCCTCATATTAAAGACGTACACAAGGGCAAGTGGTTTACTGAAGATAATGGAGAAACCCGGATTATCAATAACTGCAACGCCTGTCACGCGAAGCGGTATTTCGAAGTCAAATATACCAACGTGGCACTGGATGCCGATCATCATTTTCCCAAGGGAAATGGAGATGCCGATGTGCGTAATGATTTAGACGGTATGCCCGGAGCCAAATCCTGCGAACACTGCCACGATACAGCTAAAAATCCGGCTTTGCCGTCCGGCCAGAAAAATATACTGTCGGCCCATCTGCAACTGTGGCGTACGCACGGCAATCTGGACGGTTATTCCCCCGCCATACTCGAAAAAATCACCCAAAGCCATCTCGACACGGTGGCCTGTCAAACCTGCCATATCAATCGTTTGGTAGACAGCCACGGACAGCCTATTACCCTGAATTACCGCTTTCGGATCGGCGAGAATCAAAAGACCAAAATATTCCCCTATCAGCCAAGCTTCCGGTACTTCTTACAAGATCGTCTCAGTGGCCGGGTGTTGTACCGCCACGAGCGGGATTCGGCCTTCATGGAAAAAACCCAGGGCAATGGTTCAAACTACATCGCCATAGTCGATCCGATCACCCGAACCGAAATCGGCCGCGCCAAGCGTACGGCTACGGGCGATCTGGAACCGGATACCTATGCCGGATTCAAGGCACTCAAACAGGCGTACGACCGTCTGCTCGACAGTAAAGGCTATGCCCATGCCGATACCCGTTTTGTTTATGTGGAGGCCAATCGCTATGTGATTTCCCATAACACCGTACCCTCACCGCAATCAGTGGCCTGCGCCGAATGTCACGGCCGCTCGGCCAATGGCAGTTTTAGCGCTCGTTTGTCGTCTGATGGGTTATTGGGCAATGCACGGACAATCCAGAGGCTTGGCTTGCCGGATCGTCGCCTGGTGGATGAAGGGATAGTCACCTGGACACTGCCTTATCTCAAGCTGGATAACAGCAATAATGTGGTAAAAAACGTCGGTGATGAACTGTATGCCAGCCGTTTTGAGTCGTCCCTGTCGGCCTTGCAAGCCGAAAGTACCCGCAGTATTGCCGGCTTGTTCAAGTCACGATCGGCGGATGAGGCGGTGGAGTATTTGGGGCTTGATACCGACTGGGGTAATCGACTGGTCTCCGAACTGGCCAGTCGAGACTGGCTAATGTTTAACAGTCTGGTGGGCCACCCCTCTTTACGGAATGTGGCCGTTCTGGTGGCCAGCACCCCGCTCAATGATGCACTGTTGAGTGAGGTGCGCGTACAAGTGGATTCGCGGGGAATTACCCCGGGTGACAAACAGCATATTGCCCAAAGCGGTGCGGGAACGGCCAGTGGCGACCTCTACACCCTAACACTGATTGATGCGAACCAGCAGGCAATGCGCCGCTTTGATGGTTCTGATGTTCTGATGGTGTTGCCCTACAGCGGATCTGCCACCCTAACGGAGCGGGTACGCATCGCCTATTCAAGTGACGGTCTGACCTGGAACACCGCGCCGACCGCTGATGTGCTGGAATTGCAGGCCGCATTGGCAGCCAACCAACCCGGACGCATAGTCATACGCCTCAGCCAGCCCTATCGTTATCTGGTGGTTGCAGATCGGTAGCGTTCACCACACGCCTGGGCGAATCAAATGTTTGGTAATGCGGTGGTGCGGATGCAACTGAGTCACAAATTGCGGTACGCAAACAGAGCACCCAACTCAGTCACTGAGGCATTCATCAACTGAATCAGCGGTTGTGGCATCAGGCCCAACCACACAATCCCGCCCACCAATACCCCGGCGGCCAGCAGTTCACGCCTGGAGAGATCGGGAAGTGTCTGCATGCCAGGGGGCAATGGTCCGGTGAGCAGCCGCCCTGTGGTTCGCATGGCGTAGGCGGAGGCCACCAAAAGAGCCAAAACTGCGGCTATTGTCAGCCCACCAAATGCTTGCAAACTGCCCAACAAGACATGCACTTCCGCCACAAAGCCTGCAGTACCCGGCAAGGACATGGCACCTAGCCAGGCCAGCGTGGTCAGCAGAGCAAACCGGGGTACAACCTGAACCAAACCGCCGTAATCAGCCATAAGGCGGGTGTGGGTGCGCTCATACAGCACGCCCACCAGCAAAAAAAGTGCAGCGGCCACCAGACCGTGGGCGGTCATTTGCAGGGTGGCACCGAGTAATCCGGTTTGGTTTAGTGAGGCAATACCCAGCAACACACTCCCCATGTGACTGACAGATGAGTACGCCACCATGGCTTTGAGGTCGGTCTGTCGGAACGCCAGCAATGCACCGTATACCATTCCGATCACCGCCAAACCCGCCAACCAGGGCTGAAACAGCAAAGCCGCATCGGGCAACATACCAATGGCTCGCAGCAAACCATAAGCCCCCATCTTCAGCAGCACGCCCGACAGCAAAATACTGACAGGCCCCGGGGCTTCGACATGAACCAGCGGCAACCAACCGTGCAGCGGAAACACCGGCATCTTGACACCGAAACCAAGGCACAAACCCAGCAGCACCCAGAATTGGGTTTCCCTGGGCAGGGCCTGGGCCGTTTTCAGCATGGAGTGCATGGCCGTGGAGTGTTCACTGGATTGAGTAAATATCACCAAGAGGGCGATAAGCATAAATACCGATCCACCCATGGTATACAACACAAAATTGAGGCTGGCGGTATGACGGGCCTGACCACCCCAGCGGTCAATCAAAAAGAATAAAGGAATCAGCGTGGCTTCCCAGAACACGTAAAACAAAGCCCAATCCTGGGCCATGAACACCCCTAAAAGACCGAACTCCAGTATCAACAAAGCAATGTGATACCCCTTTACATGATGCGGTATGGTGTTGGACACCAAGGCTGCCAATCCGCACAGCACACCCGACAACAGCAGCATGGGTAAAGACACGCCATCAAGGCCCAGAGCGTAATAACTGCCCAGTTGAGGGTTCCAGCGCACCAACTCACTGAACTGCAACTGGGTGCTGGTCGTATCAAATTGACCCAAAAGCGACAGAATCAGCAGCAACACGCCGCCGGTCGCGGTGAGGGTCAGGCTGCGGATGATCCGCAGTCGTCCTGATGGAACGACAGCCACCAGCAAGGCAAAAGCCAGGGGCAGCCAAAGGATAAAACTGAGTATGGGCATGGTGAATCACTGAATGGAATGTTCGGCCCAGGATGCGGGTATGAACAGTAAAGGTGTGGTTTATATCCGCCTGATTCGAGACTGTCCACTGCTGTGACTGCAAAACAGCAGCCTTATAGTCATTTTAATTTTTAACAACTTGAGTGAGAACAATATGCCATTCAAATGGGCACGTATTTTAATAGCGGCGGGTTTTATGGGGTTTATGGCTGCAGCAGAAGCCGCTACAGATCGAATTGTCGGCGGCACGACCGCCCAGGCTGATGGCTGGCCCTGGGTGGTATCTCTGGAGTTTAGCTTCGGGGTCAACGAGGTTTATCGCGATCATTTTTGTGGCGGCAGCCTGATCGCTTCCGACTGGGTAATTACTGCTGCACATTGTGTAGACGGAACCCAGGCGATACAAATCAATGTATTATCCGGAATCAGTGATTTGCGTCATGGCAAAGGGGTTGTTTCAACCGTAAAACGAATCATCGTTCATCCTGATTATATAGGGGGAGTATTTAATGGTGACCTGGCCTTGTTGCAACTCACCCAACCACTGGCCGACAGCCCAACGCTGCCCTTGGTGCAAACCACAGGAAAACTCATAGGCAATAAGGCTACAGCGGTGGGTTGGGGAAATATGAAAGCCGACTCGGCCAGTCCGTTGTTTCCCTTCCGTTTGCAACAGGTCACGCTGCC
Source organism: Methylococcaceae bacterium (assembly GCA_051007495.1). Lineage (GTDB taxonomy): Bacteria > Pseudomonadota > Gammaproteobacteria > Methylococcales > Methylococcaceae > CAIVXW01. Next base: position 9,036 of record JBPCSC010000100.1, read on the forward strand.
TGTAGTCTCCAACAAAACCTGTAATGAGGGATTTGAGCAAAACCAGTCTCAATTGGTTAACCCTGTCGGTTCTGATATGTTATGTGCGGGCTATCTGGCCGGGGGCAAGGATACTTGTCAGGGGGACAGTGGCGGCCCGCTCATGATACGGCAGGAAGGCAAATGGGTATTGGTAGGCTTAACCAGTTGGGGCGAAGGCTGCGCCACCAGTTATGGCGTATATACCCGAGTATCCCAATACATAGACTTCATACACAATGCGGTATACCGGGATTATTTCGCCGCAGCCGATGTGGATCAAAACGGAGTAGTCAACAACAAAGACAAAAACCGCCAGCGTCAATTATCACAAACAGGGGTGGAAACCTTTATCAAAGACTGCTGGATGCCTGAATTCTCCTGTGGTGATCTCAATGGTGACCACCGTTCAGACTGGAACGACCTGGAACAAATGGGCCGGGAGACCGAGGCAGGGTTTCAGCGGTGGGTCAGGGAAGTGTGGGAACCGGAACGCTGATGGGCTCTCGCCGTATTTTCGTGGCCGTGGCCGGTCGTTCGGGGCTGATCGCCAAGTTCTTCGCCATACGACTGATGCACGGCGGGTATGATGTGTATGTAGTCGGTGAAATTGTCACGCCCAGCATCCGCCAAGGTGATTTGTTCATCGTCATTTCTGGTTCGGGTGAAACCGAAACCATGCTGGCTTTCACCAAAAGAGCCAAGGAAATGGGAGCGCGTATTCTGCTCATCTCGACCAAAAATAGCTCCACCATTGGTGATCTGGCCGATGTCACCCTGCAGATTGGCACGCCGGAGCAGTACAAAAAAACCGTCGGTATGCCCATGGGTACCACG
>JBPCSC010000101.1:0-1862 GCA_051007495.1 Methylococcaceae bacterium
GTGCTGCGGCATTTGCTCGAAACGGATTCGTGTCTGTTGGTAGGCAGCGGATTGACCATGGTCGATTGGGTCGTGACCCTGCACCACGCCGGATACCGTGGCCAGATGCATGTCATCTCACGCCGAGGGCTTTGGCCTTTGGCTCATCGGCCTGCCAGCCCTTCACATTTCGTTCTGAAGTGGGATCGGCCAGACGTGCGTGCCGGATTCCGCCAGATCAGACAACACCTGGCGGACAGCAGCGAGGACTGGCGTTCGGTGATGGATGCACTCAGGCCCCACACCCAGACCCTCTGGAGTCAACTGCCGCTAACGGAAAAAAAGCGTTTTCTGCGGCATTTGCGCCCGTACTGGGATCTGCACCGTCACCGTCTCCCGCCTCAAGTAGCCTCTAGCCTGGAGTCCATAACCGCCTCGGGAGTCGTCACGAAGCATGTGGGCAAAATCCAGGAATATCGAGAGCTGGAGAACGGGGTGGCGGTCTGCTACAGACCGCAGCGATCAACCAGAACCGAAACCCTGATGGTCGATTGCGTGGTGAACTGCTCCGGTTCCGACAGCAACTACCGGCGGCTGGACAGCGCCCTGGTCAAAGGCTTATTGCAGCAAGGACTCATACAGCCCGATTCGCTGGCCCTGGGCATTAACCGGGCTGACAATGGCGCAGTCATTCAAGCCGATGGCCAGATTTCATCTCATCTCTACACCTTGGGCCCACCCATTAAAGGGCAACTCTGGGAAACCACCGCCGTACCCGAACTTCGTGTGCAGGCCAAGGTATTGGCTGAACACCTGCTCAAGCGCATCAAGGCCCTAACTAAACGGTGAGTCCGTCAGCTTAATGCCCTATTTCCCTGCCTTCCGCCGCGAAAGCGATCATCGTTTACCTTTGAAGAAGCCTTAAAGCCATCATGAATCCGACATCCTGCGGCTGGGACATCCCGTCCATCGTTTCTGAATTGCACACCTTGAGGGTTCGCTCTCTGGAAGATCGTCAGCGCGAAGCCCGTCCTCCGCGTTTACCTACTCGCAAGGTGTTGGCGGATATTGTGGAAGGGCTGGCAACGGCTTTGTTTCCCAACCGACTGGGAGCAGGAGATCTGCTTCCTGAGGGAGTGGATTATTTCGTGGGCCACACTCTGGATACCCACCTTAGGCAACTGTATGCCTCCGTCCGTCGGGAACTCAGGTTTCAGGCGGAACAGGCCGGATTGGAAGCCGTAGAGGGTGATGCCCGCGCTCATGATCTGACCCGACGGTTTGCCCACGCATTGCCCAAGGTGCGGGCCTTGCTGGAAACCGATCTGGAAGCCGCTTACCGGGGCGACCCGGCCGCCGGCAGTGTTGATGAAGTTCTGGTGTGTTACCCCGGCATTCTGGCCATGACCTGCCACCGTCTGGCCCATGAACTTCACTGTTTGGGCGTTCCCTTGATCGCCCGGATGATTGCGGAAATTGCCCATTCCACCACCGGCATTGACATCCACCCCGGAGCCACCATCGGGGGCAGTTTTTTCATCGACCACGGTACGGGTGTGGTCATTGGTGAAACCACCGTCATCGGTGAGCGGGTACGGTTGTATCAGGCCGTAACCTTGGGAGCCAAACGCTTTCCGGTTGATGAACACGGCACACTTCTGAAAGGCCATGCCCGGCATCCCATCATTGAAGATGATGTGGTGATCTACGCAGGAGCCACGCTGCTCGGGCGTATCACGATAGGCCAGGGCTCAGTGATTGGGGGCAATGTCTGGTTGACCCGCAGTGTTCCGCCGAACAGCCAAATCTCCCAGGCTCGCCCTCAGGAATCCATCTGACCGGTTTCCCCGTCCGGTCGGATACGTTACGGTTGCCCTCATGGG
>JBPCSC010000102.1:0-8637 GCA_051007495.1 Methylococcaceae bacterium
GCTATACTGTTAGTAGTGATCTTGCTGATTTGCGACGGCTTCAGTGATTGGATCTGTGTAACGCTCAATGATCTCCATTGATCGGATCCCATGGCCGCCAGAAATGCAGTAGTGAGATTGTTTATCTGCCCACTGGTGAGGTTCGCCAGCCTACTGGATAAATTTTGTATTTGAGATGAAGTCAGTCTAGCCAGTTGATCGGAAGTAAACCCAGTCCATTGGCCAGGACTCAAAGCGAGTAAATCGGTGGTTGTAAGGGCAGCGATTTGTTTACTGTTCAGGGCTGTTAACTGGGGTAGAGAAAATACCCGCCATTGATCATCTGTAAGGGCGGCAAGGTCGGCTGTACCCATAGAATCAATCTGTGCTGTAGTAAGCGCAGCTAACTGGCGGGCAGAGAACTCTGGGACTTGTATGGTGCTAAATTGTGGAAATTGTGTATTTGAGAATGCCTGAATTTGTGCTGTACTGAGATCGTCTATTTGATCCAGTGTCAATCTGGCAATTTCCGTATTGCTCAGCCCGGCAATATCCGAGGTGGTTAAAGTAGTTATGTCAGTGGTCGTTGATATGGCCATGGTGAATCTCCGAAAGGTTAGCCTTAAATGGGTTAAGTACTGCCTGATGCCTTATTATGGCAGCGCAGTTTGTAGCGATAGAGTGATTAGCCAAAACTTATGGCCTTCGCTGGATATGAGGTGGTAGTTCGTATAAAACTTGATTTTTCGAATTTAAACCTAATTCCGAATCAGACACGGCTAACTGCCCATTTAATGGTATCGGGCAGGCTGTGTACTCACTTACAGGCGGATTTCCCGAGCTTACCTGCCCAAAATCAACCTGAGTCAACCAGAATTCCGTTTCATAATCATAGTATCCAGCAAGTTTACCGGTTGCCCCGGATGGTTTATCTCCAAAAGACAAACGTCTGTATCGTGATAATGTGATTCTTCATTCTGCTGAGGGTTTCACATCTATATGCGTCACAGATGGTTCAGGCCTACAGATGTTCAGAACAGACGTTCATGGGGTGATTACGGGAGGGATCTTAACAAGCCTGATGGGGCGACATCGACTGTGGCAGGCAAATCTTGAGTTTTTTTTTACGGATTTAGCTTATGTACCAAGGTTGACGGGCGACTCTCATTTCGCGTATTTTCAGCTAAATCTCGTTTCGGAACAAGCAAAATTACCATGTTGAATCCCATTTCTCCTGCGCCTGACTCCATCATCCAGCTTATCAGTCGGGCTGATGCGTATATCGCTCAAGGTGACCGCCTGTCGGCCATCGCCCTCTACCGCCAATGGCTCAAACAGCCCAACCAACCCAACCAGAACCTGGCCTTTTTCAGTCTGGGTGTGCTGTTGGCCTACGAAGACTCGTTGGCTGAGGCCGAGTGCATGTTCCGGCATGTCGTTCATCTATCTCCTGATTTTTTCCTGGCTCAGTTTAATCTGGGATTATTACTGGAGAAACAGGGCCGCATTGAAGAGGCCATTGATCAGTGGAGGAGTGCCCTGGCCCGCCCGGCGATAGATGATCCGCGCAATACCGAACAAGCCGTGTTGATGGCGACCAACATAGGCCGCCTTTTGGAATCACTACGTCGGTTTAATGAGGCGGAAGAGGCATTGACTCGCAGTTTGCGTATGGAAATCAACCAGTCGGCGGTCATTTATCACTGGACTCATCTGCGCCAGAAACAATGCAAATGGCCCACTTTTGATGGTCTGGGTATGCACTTGCAGGGTGTTTTGCGCCAGTCGGCATCGGCTTTGGCCATGCTCAGCGAGACGGACGACCCCGCCGAGCAGTTGGCTGCAGCGCGTCGGTTCACCGAACAAAACCTCCAGGTCAGGCCACGCCGGGTGTCCACAGACCACCGTTACCCCCACGACCGCATCCGTATTGGCTATCTATCATCCAATTTCTGCATGCACGCCGTGTCCTTTCTGACGGTTGAATTATTCGAAACCCACGACCGCAACCGCTTCGAGATCCACGCGTTTTGCTGGAGCAATGACGATCAGTCGCTGCACATGCAACGGGTGATACAGTCGTTTGATCACTATCATCCGGTGGGTCATCTGGGTGACGACCAGGTGGCTGACCTTATCCAGGCAAACGAAATTGACATCGTGTTTGATCTGCAAGGGCTGACTTCCGGGGCCAGGCCTCCCATAGTGGCCATGGGGGCCGCACCCATTCAGATCGCCTGGCTGGGTTTTCCGGGTCCTTCGGGTTTGCCCTACGTCGATTACGTGATAGCCGATCGTTTCATCTTCCCCGAGGCATTAAAGCCTTATTTCACAGAGCAGCCACTCTATTTGAATACGCTTTTTCAAGTGAGTGACTCCAAACGTTTTCCGTCCTCTGGCAAAACCCGGGCTGATTTTGGTGTGCCGGATGACAAATTTCTGTTCTGCGCCTTCAACAACAATTTCAAGATCACGCCTGAAGTCTACGAAACCTGGATGCGCATCCTGCGCCGTACGCCCGACACCTTATTATGGTTGCTTTCCGATAACGAGTGGGCGGAAGAAAATTTGCGTATAGCCGCTCGTGCGCATGGGGTCAGCCCTGAACGTCTGATTTTCGCACCCCGGGTGGCACCGCCTGATTATCTGGCCCGTTTTGCGGTTGCGGATGTCTTTCTCGACACCTTCCCCTACAACGCCGGCACCACGGCCACTGACGCGCTGTGGTCAGGTCTTCCCATTGTGACCTACTCAGGCCGCACCTACGTGTCTCGCATGGCGGGTAGCTTGCTCACCTCAGCAGGCTTGCACGATTTCATCGCTGAATCACTGGCCGGGTATGAAGAAATAGCCGTGCAATGCGCCCATCACCCCGAGCGTCTACACCAGGCCCGTCTATCTTTGCAGCGGCAACGCCAAAGTGGTGAATTATTCAACACCCAGCGTTTTGCCCGTGAATTGGAACAAGCCCTGATTGAGTTGATAGGGTAATTTCTGATTTCAATTGCCAGGGATTAGGCTCCAGTTTCAAATACCCGACCGGATTATACATAATGTCTATACATGAACTGATTGCGCTGGCTAATTACTGGCTGGAGCAACAGCAGCCTCAACAGGCTATAAGCCACTATCTGGTATGGCTTCAGGAAAATACCGATTCACCATATTGGTCAATGGCTTGTTTTAATCTGGGTGTGCTCCATGTCAATGCAGGCCATTACACCGCCGCCGCCATAGCGTATCAACAGGCTTTTAATGCGGGTTCCGCTGAGGCGGGCATTAACCTGGCTTTACTGACTGAAGAACTGGGCAATTATGCTGAAGCAGTGAATATTTGGCAGTCGCTGCTGGATGCGAATCAATTTAATGACCCTGCCCAACACTGCCAAATATTAAACAATCTGGGCCGTTTGCTGGAGGACTTAAGTAGAATCGAAGAAGCCGTAGCCGTCTACACACAAAGCCTGTTACTGCAAGCAGAACAACCCCCTGTTATTCATCGACATCTATACCTGCGTCAGCAACTGTGTCTGTGGCCGGTTGATGATGGAATGGCGTATATGAGTCGCCTGATGATCACCCGCGCTCAGGATATAAACAGATTTCTGGCCCTGGTTGATGATGAGGATCGCCAGTCCCATGTGCTTGAACAATGGTTAAACATGAGTGTTCAATCCGATACCCGTGTTGTGGATGATGGTCATATTCATTCACATGACCGATTGAGATTGGGGTATCTACTGAGTCATACAGACCATGACCAGGCTTCATGGTTGAATCATATTATTACGGCTCATGATACCAACCGGTATGAGTATAGTGTTTTTGTTCGACATGAGGACTCTGAAGTTCATGTCAGTTTGAATCGTCAATCCGACTGGGAAGCGGCGCAAGTCATACGCGCACACGAGATAGATATACTGATTGACCTGGACGGGCTACACAGGGGGGTATTCGATTATCGTCCGGCTACCGTGCAGTGTTGTTATCCTGGTTTAAGCTGTTGGGTTGATCATGCCTCAGTCGATTATGTCCTGGCTGATCCTTATATCTGGTCGTTATCCGCTTTGAGATATACCGGTAAGCACCGCGATTTCCATTACGTGAGTGGGCGGTCACTGCCGGATGACCCGGGCAACAAACCCGGTGAGCGTAGTATTGAGGCGCGTCAGGCATGTGGTTTGCCTGGGTCAGGTCTGATTTTCTGCCATGTTGGTGAGGCGTATAAAATCACTGAAAGTATGTTTTCGGCCTGGATGGAGATATTGATACAGGTTCCTGACAGCGTGTTGTGGTTGGTGGTCAATCAAATTTCTGTGCATACATCATTACGCCAGGCCGCGGCCAATCATGGAATAGACGGCAACAGGCTGATACTGGCATCAGAAATACAATCCGGGCAGATAGGCCTGGCCGATGTATTTTTAGACAGTTACCCATCCAGTGCCGCTGCCTGGGGATATGCCGCCTTGGCACAAGCCGTTCCGGTCGTGACGTGCGCAGGTTCCAGCCCGGTTTCCCGAATCAATAGCAGTTATCTCAGCCTGCTGGGTTTGACTGAATTGATAACGGCCACGCGGAATGAATACATGGAAAAAGCCGTGCAGATAGGTAATGATCCTGAGCGTTTGGCTATTATCCGGGCCTATCTGAACACACGCCTGAAGTATTCCGGGTTCCTGGATATGACACTTAAAGTCAGAACCCTTGAAGCCCTTTTTGATCAACTCTGGATGGAATCCAGCGGGGCCGTGATGGTGACTGATGTTCAGCACAATTCACCTGTAGATCCAAAACCTTTTTTTAGTCTCATCGTAGTCCATTATGAAGGCAGCGTATCCCGCCCTGAAGTGGTGCGCTGTCTACAATCGCTTTATTTTCAGAAATACCGCAATTTTGAAATTCTGCTCTTGCATGACGGCCCTCGTACCCAGACCTGGGAAACTGACGAATTTCCACCCCCCCCGGATATCAGATTAAAAACCCTGAGTACGCCACAACGTGCCAATGATTACGGGCACAGTTTGCGTGATCTGGGTATACGCATGGCCAGAGGTAAATACCTGCTGATTACCAATGCCGATAACTACCACTACACCGATATGTTGCTGCAGGTCTATACCGAGATCATCCGCCCTTATCCAAAAGTAGTGATTCATGACATAGACCGCACGGCCGCAGACATAATCATTTTTGGCATTCTCGCTTCCGGGTATATGTCGCTGGGTACACATGAAAACATTATCGATTTCCGTGAGTTTAATATGCAGATGGCCAGGCAGCAGTGGATGTATCTTTCAGGATATCCTTCCATAGTCAAGAACATAGACTGCATGCAGTTTGTCATGCGGCGTGAACTGTGGCTGAAAGAAGGTGGCTGGTATATCAAAGTGGCCCAGGCGGCAGATGGTTTGCTGTATGAGGTCATGGTGAAGAAATACGGGGTTCGTTATGTAGTTGGCCCATTGGCCGAGCATTTGTAGGTTTATTATGTTTACACCCATAGTCAGGGATTATCAGGTTTGTCATTCCATACCCTCGGGTCATGACCATTTCGAGGCCGGATCGGCCGCGCTGAAATCCGTCATTTTTCATATTCTTGAAGATAATAGTCGCCCTGTCCGGGTGCTGGATATTGGCTTTGGTACCGGAAGTCTGGGTGAAATCATCAAGACAAACCCGGTTACCCGTCACTGGGAGGTCGATGGAATTGATGGCTATTATCACAATTGTTGCAACCTCGGTTTGTTTGATCAGCGGTATTATCGAAATATCTGGCATGGTTTGGCTCAGGACTTGCCGCAGGATCAACTCAGGCAATATGATATTCTTTGCCTGCTGGATGTCATTGAGCATCTGGACATGGAATCTGCCAAATGGCTGATGCGTACATTGTTTAGCTATTTGCGAGACGATGCGTTTCTATTTGTGAGCACCCCTTTATGGTTTTACCCTCAAGACAGCGAGCAGGAATCGGATATACAGGAACACCGAATAGGCATACCTGCCTCATCCATGATGGCCTTGCTGCCCGATATGTATGCGGTCGGTGTGCAACTGGTGGGCAATTTCGTGTACAGCAAAGCCAGTCTGGAGTTTATCGAGTTTTTTCAGCCCACGGCCAATAGGGATTTTTCCATGGAACAAGGCATGAAGATAGCCGCAGCCGTTGGTATGAATTTAACGCCCCAGGTAGTATTCAAGTTAAAACAGTCTTCAAGTTCAACATAACCCAATATACCGCCATCATGCAGCAAACACCCGCTTACGATCAATACAACGAAACCCTTCTTGACATGATACCCAAAGGCTTGAGCAGAATAACCGAAATTGGTTGTATGCGAGGAAACCTGGCGCAAGCCTATCTGGCAGCCAACCCCCACTGCCAATGGACAGGAATTGATATCGATCCAGATAACATTCAACGGGCCAGGGCCGTGTGTCATGAAGTATATTGCCGGGATATAGAGCAGGTCGGTGACGCGGAACTGGCCAAATGGAGCCATACTGATGCGTGGATATTTGGTGATACTTTGGAGCATTTGCAGGATCCCTGGCGTGTTTTAACCAGAATCAGACAGGCCATGACCCAACCCGCCTATGTAATAGCCAGCATACCCAATACCCAGCACTGGAGTGTGCAGGCCCGGTTGAACGTAGGTCTTTTTCGATACGAGAATGAGGGTTTGTTTGACCGTACTCACTTGCGCTTTTTCACCCGCACCACCATATCTGAACTTTTTGAATCAACCGGGTATCGCCTTGATAACGCCGTGTCCAGGGTTTTTAACTTCCCTGGTCTGGATAATTATATTCCGCATATTCGCGCCATGGCGATAGCCAGTCAGTATGATCCCGATCAGGCTGTGGCGGATGCCATACCTTATCAGTATATTGTACGGGCGGTTCCCGTCATTTCCGAAGATAAGCCATGATTCTGGCTATAACCAGCATCCAGCGCAACCGGAATCCATGGATAGTTGAATGGCTGGCATTTCACATGCTGGCCGGGTTTAACCGTTTTTATATCTATACCCATAAGTGTACGGATGGCATGACGGAAACCCTGTTGCGATTGGCGCAACATTATCCTGTTACGGTTCATCCACTGGAAATGGATGAATTGCCTCAACTCGTCGCCTATCAACATGCCATTGAGCATTACACTTCTGTTGTAGACTGGATGGCATTTATTGATGGGGACGAGTTTTTATTTTCACCCAGGTATCGGTATTTTGGTGAGGCATTGGCCCGGTTTGAGCCATTTCCGCTATCTGCTTTGGCCGTTTATTGGGTATGTTATGGCAGTAATGGGCATATTGATGAACCTTCAGGCCTGATACTCGAGAATTACCCCAGACATAGCGGACCTGATTTTATGGTAAACCGCCATGTCAAATCAGTAGTGAAGGGCAGGCAAACCATCAGGCTGCATAGTTCACATCTCTTCGATACGGACGGTGGAACCTTCGATGAACAACTCCGCCCGATAAATATGGGCTGGATGCAGAATCTGCAAGCTTCTTGTGATTTGTTCAGAATTAACCATTATGCCGTACAGAGTTATGAGTATTTCAGCAATACCAAACGCAGCATTGGTGCCGCTGATGGCAATCCTCGCCTGATTCGCTCTGAAGACTGGTATTTTGAACACGATCGCAATGAATGCGATGACGGTATTACCTATAATTTTCTTACCCCCCTCAAACTCAAAATAAGGGAACTCAACCTTGCCCTGACTTAGGCGATTCCCCTTTCATTTGGGCGTGCTCACACCCCCCTCACCACGCCCCATCCGGGTGAAAATGGCTGCCGCTGCGGGTGGCCATTTCTTCGTAGACATCCCATTTTTGCCATACCACCTGTTGCGCCAAAGTCATCATGCGGGCGTAGGCTTCAGGCTGGTTGCGGCCCAGCATGCGGTATCGCAGTTCGTTGCCGGCGTATTGTTCAAACCTGATGCGGGGGCGGGTGGAATCCAGCACGAAGGGGTTTTTGTCGCTAGACCTTAAGGCCGGGTTATAGCGGATCAGCGGCCAATAACCGCTGGCTACGGCCAGGTTTTGTTGTTCAGCCCCTTTCTGCATATCAATACCGTGGGCGATGCAGTGGCTATAGGCCAGTATCAGCGAAGGGCCGGGATAGGCTTCGGCTTCGCGGAAGGCCAGCAGGGTTTGTTGAGGATTGGCTCCCATGGCGATACGGGCCACATACACATTGCCATACGCGATCGCTTGCAAAGCCAGGTCTTTCTTGGCCACGGTTTTACCCGCCGCCGCAAATTTGGCCACGGCCCCCAGCGGAGTAGCCTTGGACATCTGCCCGCCTGTGTTGGAATACACTTCAGTATCCAGCACCAGCACATTCACATTCCGCCCGGAAGCCAGTACGTGATCCAGGCCCCCTGAGCCTATGTCATAAGCCCATCCGTCTCCGCCCACAATCCACACACTGCGTCTGACCAGATAATCCAATACCGAGAGCAATTCCCGTGCGGGTTCGCTGTTCATGGTGTGCAAACGGGTTTTCAGGGTGTCCACTCGCTGACGCTGGAGTCGGATGTCTGCTTCGCTGATTTGGGGGGCGGCCATCACGGCCTCAACCGTTTCCGCGCCCAATTCCGTTTTGAGTGCCTGCAACACATTATGGGCATAGGCC